>JABDJF010000126.1 GCA_013002645.1 Myxococcales bacterium | reverse complement strand
GCCCGTGAAACCCCGGCTCCCGGCCCTGCCGCCGAGCGGTCTGGGGAGCGCTGCCCAGACGGCCGACGGCTCGCGGAGGGCATCGGATTTGACCGGTGAATCCGTTTGATTGAGAAACTGCATCATAGACTCCTTTCATCTGTCATATGAAAGAGTTAGCGCCTCACGGGCCTCTTGGATCGCAGCCGTGAAACGCACTTTTGCAGTTGCGAGCTGGGAGAGAGGCTGCGATGCTGCAGGCGATGTTTAACTGGGACGATGTCCGCTACTTCTTGACGCTGCAACGTCATGCGACGCTCGCTGCAGCCGGCACTGCGCTTTCGCTGGACCCTACGACTGTCGGTCGGCGCTTGGTGAAGCTCGAGGAAGAACTGGGGGCACGGCTCTTCGATCGAACCCCGAATGGGTACGTCCTGACCGACGCCGGCCATCGCCTCCTGCCCCGCGCCGAACGGATAGAGCGCGAGGCACTGGGCGTCGAACGCGATGTAGCGGGCGAAGACCAGAAGCTCGAGGGCGTCGTTCGACTCACCGCGACCGAAATGCTGACCACCCGATTCATCGCACCGCACCTGCGTCGCTTCCGCGAGCGCTATCCGGAAATCCAACTCGAGCTGAACTGCACCAATTTGGAGGTGAACCTCGCCCGGCGCGAAGCCGACATCGCCCTGCGACTCGCTCGCCCGACCCAAGAGGACCTCATCATCAAGCGCCTGTCATTCATTCATCTCGGTCTCTATGCATCGCGCGCCTATGTCGATCGCTTCGGTCTCCCCAAGGACTCCTTGGCCGGACATCAGATCGTCCTATTCACCGACGTGCGTCCCTTTCGCCGGGAGAACGATTGGGTGGAGGCTCGCATGGACGGAGCGCGGGTCGCTTTGAGGTCCGACAGCGTCTCGGCGGCCTATTCCGCCATCGTAGCGGGCACCGGGATCGGCCTCCTCCCCTGCCTGGTCGCCGACTACGACCATCACCTCGTGCGTGTGGGGCTCGAAGGTGCGCCTGAACCCCGACAAATCTGGCAAGCGGTCCACAAGGACCTCCGCGACAGCGCACGCATCCGTGCTGTCCTTGATTTCCTCGGAACGATCCTCGCCGCGCCCCTCGACAGCGCCTCTGCGGCCTAGTGACGTACAGGTCTAGGAGAGCGCGATTCCATCCGGCCCCATCTTGACCGAGAGTCGACGTGCGCCCCAGGCACCTGGGCGTGCCTCGAAGACACCGGCGCAGCGCGTCCCACATGTCGCGCAGGACCCATCGCGCAGGTTCCACTCGAGAATTGCATACCAGTCGCGGGTAATCAGCGCCGTCCCGCAGGTCGCGCAGCGCGTGGTGTCGCCTTCCCGATCGTGAACGTTGCCGGTGTAGACGTGATGAACACCTTCTTGCATGGCGAGCTGTCTGGCCCGGTGCAAGGTCGCGCGTGAGGTCGCAGGCACGTTCAACATCTTGTAGCTGGGGTGGAAGGCCGAGAAATGAACCGGCACGTCGGGACCGAGCTCTTCGACGACCCATGCGCTCATGCGCCGGAGCTCATCTTCGGCGTCGTTGTGCCCGGGGATGACGAGGTTGGTGATCTCGAACCAGACGTCGGTCTCGTTTCGGAGATAGCGCAGGGTATCGAGCACCGGCGCCAGTCGGCCGCCCGCGATGCGCCGGTAGAAGTCGTCGTCGAAGGCCTTCAAATCGATGTTGGCCGCGTCGATGAAAGAAAAGAACTCCGCCCTCGGTTTCGGGTTGATGTAGCCGGCCGTCACGGCGACCGTTCGTATGCCCACCTCCTTGCACGCGGCTGCCACATCCCGCGCATACTCGAGGAAGATGACCGGATCGTTGTAGGTGAAGGCGACGCTGCGGCAGCCGAGCCGCTCGGCGGCTTGGACGATGTCCTCCGGCCCGGCGGCGTCGGCGAGCGTATCCATCTGCCGAGACTTGGAAATGTCCCAGTTCTGGCAAAACTTGCAGGTCAGATTGCAGCCGGCCGTGCCAAACGAAAGCACCGGCGTTCCAGGGAGGAAGTGGTTGAGTGGCTTCTTTTCGATTGGGTCCACTGCGAATCCACTCGACCGAGCATAGCTGGTCAGCACGATCCCATCGTCCTCGCGTGCACGGACGAAGCAAAGCCCGCGTTGCCCCTCACTGAGCTTGCAAGCACGCGGGCAGAGCTCGCAGAGGAGTCGCCCGTCGTCGAGTCGGCTCCAATATTCGGTCGCAACCGTCGATTTGGGCCGCCCTGCCATCCAAAACACAGTGCGCATCGGCAGCGTTCGACGCAAGTCCGATGGATTCGCCATTGACAAGCATTGCGCCGTGCGCACGATCAATTCGTGGCGTCGGTGCGACCAGCAGCGGTGGCCGGTTCATTCTACCCGGCCGAGGCTCGCGCGTTGGGGTCCGTCATTCACGAATACCTCGATGCCGCACGGGCAGCACCTGCGGCGCCTGGCACTTGGCCCAAGGCGCTCATCGTGCCGCACGCCGGCTACATGTACTCCGGACCGATTGCCGCAGCGGCGTTCGTTCGAGTCGAAGCGGCGCGAGAGGTGGTTTCTCGCGTCGTGTTGATTGGGCCGAGTCACCACATTCGGTTCGACGGCCTCGCAGTTCCGAGCAGCAGAGCCTTCGACACACCCTTGGGCTCCGCCCCCATCGACGATACGGCGCGCCGGACGCTCTTACGCTTTCCGTTCGTCGACGTGCTGGACGATGCCCACCAATGGGAGCACTCGCTCGAGGTCCAGTTGCCCTTTCTGCAAGAGGTGCTCGCGGTGTTTACCGTGCTTCCAATCGCTGTCGGCCGTGCGTCGCCGGCGCAAGTGGAGGAAGTGCTGGAGGCCCTCTGGGGCGGAGAGGAAACCCTCCTCGTGGTGAGCTCCGATTTGAGCCACTACTTCGACTACGACACCGCGAAGCGCATGGACGCTGCGACTGCATCGGCGATCGAATCGTTGGAACCCGAACGAATCGCACCGGATGGCGCCTGTGGGCGTATCGGGATCCAGGGACTTCTGAAAGCCGCGCGGAGACGCGGGTTCGAAGCGCGGACCTTGGATCTGCGAAACTCGGGCGACACCGCGGGCGGCCACGACGAAGTCGTCGGCTACGGTGCGTGGGAGCTGACGGTGGCGAGGAAGGGCTCGCCATAGCGCTCGATGCGTGCGGGCCCCATCCCGTGAATACCCGCGAGCGCCTCGATCGAGGTGGGTTTGTAGGCGGCGATTTCGAGAAGCGTACGGTCGTGGCAGACGACGTAGGCCGGAACGCCTTTGGCCCGCGCAAGGTCGAGACGCGTCGCGCGCAGGCTCTCGAAAAGCGACGAGTCGACGTCTTCGGGAAGCTCTCGTTTTACCGTTTGGCGATCCTTCTTGTGCGCCGGTGGCCGGCCTGCCTCTGGCGGAGGGACCAGCACGCGCACCGGTTCTCCGCTTTTCATGGTGGCGACGCCGAGGGGCGTCAAATATGGAACCGGGAATTCGCCGGTGCTGAGGTCGACCAGGCCGGCGGTGACCAGCCTCCTGAGGAGTGCGAGAACCCAGGCCTTGGGACGGTCCTCGAGCAAGCCGTGCGTGCTGAGCTCGGTGAGGCCCAGGCGGCGTAGCCGTTCGTTGTCCGTGCCGTGAAGCATGTCGGACACGGCCGTGAGCCCGGCGCGCCCTTGGTTGCGGGCGACGCCGGCCAGCGACTTGCGCACCACGATGGCCTCTTCTTCGGAGGCTGACCGCGGACCGCCCTCCTCGCCTCGCTCTTCGAGCCGCTCGCATACGTCGCAGTGACCACAGCCGCCAAGGGTTTCTTGTTCGTCGCCGAAGTACCGCAGGATGAAATCGTGCCGGCAGCTGCCTGCTTCGACGTATCGCATCAGGTCGAGAAACAGGCGCCACTGCTGCTGCACGTGCGCGGGGTCTTGAACGCTCCCTGGGTCTCGTCCCCCACTGAAGCCGATGAGGCGGCGTCGAAGCCCGAGATCCCCCGAGCTGGTGAGCAAGAGCCCGTGCGCGGGCTGGCCGTCGCGCCCCGCGCGCCCGACCTCTTGATAGTACGCCTCGACCGAGCCCGGCGCCTGCACGTGAACGACGGTGCGAATGTCGGCCCGATCGATTCCCATTCCAAACGCATTGGTGGCGACGACCACATCGAGAGAACGATTCGCGAAGCGCCGATTCACGTCCTCGCGTACCGAGGCGGCGAGGCCGGCGTGATACGGGGCGGCACGCCAGCCTGCCTTGGCGACGGCCTCTGCGACTTTCTCGGTGTTGCGACGGGTCGCTGCATACACGATTGCGCCCCCTTTGGGCTCGTCGGGATTGCCGAGGGCGTCCACGAGGGCGTGCAGCATCCACTTGCGCCGCTGGCTGGAGCTGTCGCTCTCGACCACGGCAAGATGCAGATTGGGCCGTGAGAAGCCACGCAAGATGACCGCGCTCTCGTCGGAGCCCAGACCAAGCCGTTGTTGAATTTCCCGACGCACGATCGGTGTCGCCGTTGCGGTGCAAGCGATGACTCGCGGAGGCTTCAATCGCTCGATGACCTCACCAAGCCGCAGGTACGACGGCCGAAAATCATGGCCCCACTGCGAGATGCAGTGCGCTTCGTCGATGGCCAGCAGCGCGGGCCGGATCTCCGCGAGCCTGTCGATCAGCCAGGGCGACTCGAGACGTTCGGGCGCCACGTAGACGAGCTGATGGCGGCCTTCGAAGATTTCACGCTCGCGACGCTTCACCTCTTCGGGTTCGAGCGTCGAAGCCAGATAGGTTGCCGCGACCCCACGCGCCGTCAGCGCGCGCACCTGATCTTCCATGAGCGCGATGAGCGGCGAGATCACGATCGAGGTCCCCTCGAGGACTGCGGCCGGAAGCTGGTAGCAGAGCGATTTGCCGCCGCCCGTAGGCGCAATGACGATGACCCGCCGGCGCCCCTCGAGGAGCTCTTCGATGGCCTCACGCTGCCAAGGGTGGAACTCCGAAAGCCCGAAGCGCTCTCGCAAAGCCAAGTCGATGTCGGTCATGAACGACAGGCACCGTAGTGCCGCGGATGAGGGCATGCCAGAGCTATCGGACGCCAGCGGCGGAAGTTGCCTTTCACCATCGCCGGCAGATGAGCTCGGCGATTTCGACGGCGCGCTCCACGACGAGCATGTGGCCGGCACCCTCCAGGATGTGGAGCTCGCTCGCTGGGATTTGGGCCGCGAGGAACCGAGCGTACTTGACCGGAGTCAGGGCATCCTGCGTTCCTGCGACGATGAGGGCCGGGAGCCGAATGCCTTTCACGTCATCCATTCGGTTAAACCCATCGCAGGCGCGCCAATCCAGGCCACCGGTTTCGATCGGCGTGAGCCCCCGGTGCTTCGATGCTTCGGCGAGGAGAGCCGGATCGGACCCCCGCTCGTAGAGGCCGGGAGGGAGCGGCGGGATGCTCGAGCCCGATTTCACGACCTGCTCGAAGAGCTGGAGGATCATCGGGTGGACCCGAAGGCGTGCTCCCGTGGCGAGCAGAACGATGCCCCTGAGACGCTCGGACGCAGACGAGAGCGCATGCTCCAACGCGACGCCGCCGCCGAGCGAGTGGCCGACGACCAAGTAGTCACCCTGCACTTCCGATTCGAGAAATCGGGATAGAAACGCTTCCAGCTGCGCGACGGAGTCGAGTGCCGGCCCGTCGGTTCCGGCCCGTCCCGGCAGGTTTATAGCATAGCGCTCACGGCCGGGCATTGCCTGCAGGAGCCGGTCGTAGACGTGGTGATTGTCTGCCGATCCATGGACGCAGACCAAGGTCGGCCCGGTGCCTGGCTCGTGTCGGAACGTCACGGCGCGTCCGTCGACTTGCCGACTCTCTACCAAAGGGAGAGATCCTCGCCTGCGCTTGCCAATCCCACGGCTTGGAAGCGAAAGAAACGGTCGCGCGCGTAGGTGCCGGTGTACTCCAGCGCCAGCTCGTCGAAGCTCACGGTCCGCAAGAAGCGATAGCCGCATTCGGCCATCAAAGGGGTCGGGTCGTCGATGCCAAATTGCATGGGCTCGCCGAGCTCCTCGATGATCCCCTGCATCGCACGGTCTTCCTGGCGCAGGCGTGGGCTCGACGTCGCCATCTTGCTGTTGAGGTAGTCGAAGACCAGGAGCGAGCGGGGATCGAACTCCGATGCCAGACGCTCCAGGGTCGAGCGGGCGGCCGCCTCGAGCAGGTAGTAGATCACGCCCTCCCAGATGAAACAGCTGGGCGCACTTCGATCGAGCCCCGCGGCTTGAAGGAGCGCGACGAAGTCGTCTCGTTCAAAATCACATGGAACAAAAGTTGCGGATTCCAATGGATAGGCTTCAAAGCTCGAAAGCCTTTCACGTTTGTCCGCCTGGCTGGCAGGCTGGTCGACCTCGAAAAAACGAACGCCATCGCGCCCCAGGCGCGCAGCCCGAGTGTCGAGCCCGGCACCGAGAATCACGACCTGGCGGACGCCACGTTCGAGGGCCCGCGTGACGCAGTCGTCGAGATAGCGAGTGCGAAGCGCCATCCAGAGCTCCATCGAGGGCGAGTGCCGGTCCCAGCGTCGTGAAAGCGCTTCGCCCTCGGCGCCCGCGAGGCGCAGCGCCCAGGGGTCGTCGCAGATCGCGTCAGGCGCGGCAGAGGCCCGGCCTCGGTAGGCGGCGACCATGATCGCCGTCCGGCTGGCCGCGCGCGATTCGGTCACCCTCAGTGCCCGCGCTCGCGATCAACGCCCGGATGACTCGGGTCGCCGGGCTCGTGGCGGGGATTCGCGGTTAGGTAGGAGCCGTCGCGCCCAGGGATGGAAAGCATCGTGTCTTTGTCGAAGATGAAGTGCTCCCGACGCGTCGACGGCGGCATGTGCATGCCCGTGTCCATTCGGATGGCGTCGCAGGCGCAGGCCTCGACGCAGTAGCCGCAGAAGATGCAGCGGAGCTCGTCGATCGTGAACACCGCCGGGAAACGTTCGTAGCCGTAGCGCGGGTCGTCCGGCTCGTACTCGGCCGGCTCGATGTGAATGCACTGGGCAGGGCATGCGGTGCTGCAGCAAAGACACGCCACACAGCGTGGTGACCCGTCGGTTCGCTGTGTCAGCCGGTGAATCCCGCGGAAGCGCTCTGGATACTCGATTTTCTCTTCCGGGTATTTCACCGTCGCGATTTCCTTCTTGGCCTTCGGGCCGAAGGTGTTCTTGAAGAAGCGGCCCATGGCAAGGCCGAGACCCTTGGCGATCTCCGGGAGATAGAGCTGCTCGGCGACGGTGCGACCTGGCTTTTTGATGACTTTGATTTCGACTGTCATGCGCGACCTCAGAAAACCTTCTCGAAGAAAGCGACCCAGCCATCGAGCCAGCCAGACAAGATGAAGGCGCCGATGACCAAGATATTGAGCAGGGAAACGGGCAAGAGGCCCTTCCAGCAGAGCGACATGAGCTGGTCATAGCGGAACCGCGGAAGCGACCAGCGAATCATCAGCTGGAACCAAATCAAGACGATGATCTTGAAAAGGAAAACGACGAACTGAATGGCCACCACGAGCCAGTGCACGAGCGGCACGGAGAAACCCGTAGAGACGAAGGGAAGCGAAAACTCGAAGCCGTCCCGGTAGAGGAAGGGCACGTCCCAAGCGCCGAGGAAAATCACCGAGGCAAGCGCGGCCAGTGAAACCACTTCGACGAACTCGCCCATGAAGAACATTCCGAACTTCATGCCGGAGTATTCGGTGAGGTAGCCGCCGACGAGCTCGCTCTCACCTTCGGGAAGGTCGAAGGGAACGCGCTTGGTCTCGGCGACGGCGGCGACGAAAAAGTTGATGGCAGCAAGGGTCAGCGGCGGGACGAAGATCCCCCAGACGTGATCGTATTGCCACATCGCCATATCCTCGAGCCGAAGCGAGGCGTAGACCATGAAGGCAGGCACGAGCGTGAGGCCGAGGACGACTTCGTAGCTGACCATCTGGCTGGCGGCGCGAATCCCTCCGAGCAACGAGTACTTGTTGTCAGACGCGTAGCCCGAAATCGCTGCTCCGATGATGCCCGTGCTCGCGATGGCGAAGATGAAGAGAATGCCGATGTTGATGCTGGCGACTTGCATGGGCACCACGGGGCCGGCGATTTCGCCGGTTCGCGGGAGCACCTGATTCAGGTAGTCCCAGTGCAAGCTGCTGGCGAAAGGGACGACCGCAAAAGCTGCGATTGCAGGAATGAGCGCGATGATCGGACCCGCAGAGAACAAGAGCTTGTCGGCTTTGGGTGGAACGAAGTCTTCCTTGAAGATGAATTTCAACGCGTCCGCCAAGGGATGCAGCAGACCGAGAAGCATGATCTTGCCGCTGTTGCGCACGATCATGCCGTGCACGCCGTAGCCAACGCGGAGCAATACCGAGGCGGCTCCGAAGCCGACCAGCGTCGCGGTCAAGGCGGAGGTCGAGAGCGGGAGCGGGTTGCTGCCTTTGATGGCAACGAAGGTCAG
>JABDJF010000120.1 GCA_013002645.1 Myxococcales bacterium | reverse complement strand
GGCGCCTGACGATGCGGGCCCGCATGGCGCGGGCAGCTGTCTAAGAGATCTGAGGGGGAGAGGTGTCATGAAGGACGGAGCAAGCGCAGAGGTTGTCGACAGAGAATCCAATCCGGACGAAGAGCCGGAGTCACTTGCAGACGCGCTCGACGAGCCGGGAACCGAGGAACGCCGCGGTCGCAGGAAGCGCCGTTCGCGTGCCCGGGCGCGTACGATCTCGATTCGCCGATTGAGCAAGGCGGAGCTCAATCGGGGCCGCGAGCTCTATCCCGAGAGCGACTATTGGAAGCCGAAAAGTCGCTCGGAGTGCAAGGACATGGAGCGGCCGTGCCCGTTCGTGTCCTGCAAATATCACCTGTACATCGATGTCCACCCGGTGCGCGGGTCGATCAAGCTCAACTTCCCAGACATCGAGATCTGGGAGATGACCGATACCTGCGCGCTCGATGTCGCTGACCGCGGGGGCATCACCCTCGAAGAGGTCGGGGAGATCATGAATCTCACGCGTGAGCGTGTTCGACAGGTCGAGACGGCCGGACTTGCGCGGCTGCAGGAGTATCGCGACGTCGAGCGACTCAAGGACTACGTGACCTAAGGGCCACTCCAAGGGCAGCAGGGGGGAGGGTGTCGCCGACTGGCGGCACCCTTTTTTAATTCAGAGAGTGCTCTCGCGGAGCCTTGGCCCAGATCGATTCCCAACCCCGCCGGTACCGCTCGTTTGCCACCTTGGCAGGCCGGCCGGTCGACGGACGTGCATCGTGGTGAACCTCGACGTCGAATAGCACGGGCGAATCTTCACGTGGCTTCAGGCGAACCACCTCGCCATGAATGGACTTGCCCTCGTCGAGCGGACGAACCCGCCCGGCCTCGATGCCTTCCCCTCGCCGGCGAAGCACATCGTAGCTCGTGCCATCGTCTGACTTGCCGCAAACCAGCATGAAATCGTCGGATTTCTGGTCCCTCATACCCCATGAGTAAGGCCGCCCGGCGAAGAAGTCTAGACTGGGCGCGCTCCGGGCCATCTAGGGTCTGGATCGGGCGCGCATCGGTCTGTTAGGTTCGCCCCCAGCGAAAGAGGTTCGAGGTGGATGCAGCACGTAGCTCGAGGGCGCCGATCCTAGTCGGCTTGGTGGTGGTGGGATGTATTGGGTGTACCGGCTCGTCCGGCTCGACCGACGCTGCCGAGCCGTTGAAAGACGAGTACCTGCTCTCCGATCAAACGCTCGTCCCCGAGAGCGGGTCATTCGACCCGACGAGCCGTAGCTTCTATGTCAGCAGCGCGACCAAGGGTGACATCACTCGGGTTCAGGCCGACGGAACAGAGAGCATCTTTTTCGCCGCGCCTAGCGATGGGGAATGGCGGTCGTTGGGCACGGTCGTCGATGACTCCGCTCGGCGTCTTTGGGTGTGCGCACAGCGCCTGTCCGACGAGACCCAAGAAATTTGGGTATTCGATTTGGAGGCCGGGGCGCGAGAGCTTGCCTTGAATCTCGCCGACGTCGAAGCCGGCTCGACATGCAACGACATCGCGGTCGATGGCGAAGGGCTCGCGTACATCAGCGATTCGGAGAACCCGCGCGTCTATCGCGCCGACGCCGACATGGCAACGGTCGAGACCTGGGCCGATGACCCGCTGCTCAGCCCTACGGGAGCCGCGTTCTTCGGTGGGAACGGCATCGCGGTGGCCGAGGATGACCGCTACGTGATCGTCTCGAAGACCAGCTCAGGGGCGCCCCCTCGGCTCGTTCGCATTGCGCGCGAGGACCCCGCGGACCTCGTGGCCATCGTCACCACACCGGAGCTCGGAGGTTTCGCCGACGGCATGACCTTCCTCGACGGCGACCTGTATATCGCGATGGTCGGCGCCGGCAATGTGGCCCGGCTCCGCACCGGGGATGATTGGGCCACTGCCGCTCTGCTGGTGGAGCCCCCGACGCCGGAGGTTTCGGTTCCCGGCATCTCCACCGTCCGCGCCGCCGAGGGCGCCCTTTACGCGATCTACAGCGACATCACGAAGGTTCTGACAGGCCTCGAACCGGTTCCTCCGTTCCGCATTTTCAAGGTTGATCTCGGGTCGTTCGAGTAGGTGACCGGGCACTTGTCAGCGGCGACTCCGTTGCGTACGGTGCGCGCGGTCGTGAATCGAATCGTCTTTCTTGCTCTGCTTTGCCTGTCCAGCGCTGCACCTGCGGCGGCTCAGGACGTAGCCTGCCCGTCTGGCAACCTCCTCTCGGGCAAGTCGCCCGTTGCCCGACCAGGCGTCACACACGCCACGCGGCTCACCGACGGCTTCGTCGCGGCGGAAGGCGACCCCTGGCAGAGCGAGCTGACCGCGGTGTTGGCCGACACCAACAGCCACGTCATGTACGATCTCGGCGCGATCACCCGTGTGACCGCGGTCGACCTTCAGGGCGACAACAATGACGACTACGTCGTCGAGCTCTCCGACGACCGGCGCAGCTTCACCCCGCTCTGGGTAGCGGACCCGGCGTCCGGTCAAGGGATGCGACGCCGCGGCAGCCGGAATCTCCGCGGGCAGGGCCGGTACCTTCGCATCCGCGCGCAGGGCGGCGATAGCTTCTACAGCCTGAGCGAAGTCGTTGCCTTTTGTGAGACGCCTTCGGCGTGGCCGCCGGCCGTACAAATCAAACAGACATCGAGCTGGTGGTGGAAGAGAATCGTCGAGAAACGCGACCATCGCTATCGGCTGTCGGTCGCGGTGCTCGGCCTGCTGTTCTTCATTGCGCTCTTTCGCACCGAAGAAGACAAAAAAGCGCTCTGGGTCGCGTCGGCACTCTCCATCACCATGCTCGCGGTTTCAGGCTACCGGCTCTACGGCGCGAGGCTGGCACCTTGGTTTGCCGACTGGGGAGTCTACGTGCTGGGCGCCTTCGTGTTGGCCTGGGCGGTGCGCGGGATTTGGCTGCTCCGCCAGAACCAGGAGGTTCGCGAGTGGCTGGTGGGCGGCGCGCTTCTTTGGGTGATTGTCGCGAGCGCTACGGCTTGGGTGAACTTCGGCGTCTTCCACACCTCTAGAGTCGTCCACTACTGGGATACGTTTCACTACTACGTCGGCTCCAAGTACTTCGAAGAGAACGAGTACGAGCGGCTCTACCAGTGCGTGCTTGCCGCCGACTACCAGGAACGCGGTGAAGCGGACCTCGGAAAACGAAAGATCCGCGACCTGGTCGACAACCGCTTGCACTACATCAGAAAGGACGACGTGCTTCGCTACCAGAAGACCTGCGCGGAGCATTTCTCGCCCGAACGCTGGGAGGCCTTTCGCTACGATACGCGCTCGTTCCGGACCGTCATGGGGTCCGGCTGGTGGAAAGACATGTTGATGGACCATGGCTACAACGCGAGCCCGATCTCCAACATGGTAGCCGCTTTTCTCACGAACATCGGCTGGGAGCAGCAGCTTCCCAAGGTCTCGTCCGATCGCGTCGAACCGAGTGACCTGAAGAGGTTTCGCAAACGGATTCTGCGCTACACCATGATCGACCTCGCGCTCTACGCCGCCGGCTTTCTGATGATTCTCTGGGCGTTCGGTCTACGCGCGACCGCACTATCGGTGCTGGTCTGGGGGACGGGCTACCCCTGGGCCTACTTCTGGACCGGGGGAAGCTTCGCGCGCGTGCCCTGGCTGTTCATGGCGGTTGCCGCGGTGACACTCTTGAAGCGCGGCTACCCGCTGCTCTCTGGTTTCACAC
>JABDJF010000078.1 GCA_013002645.1 Myxococcales bacterium | reverse complement strand
AACCGGCACAGTCAGTCGAGATCCCGGGGACGCCGTCGTTGACGCAGTCATTGACGCATTGTTCGTAGGCATTGCCATCGCCAACGCTAGCCGCGCAAACGAACAAGCCACAATTGCGAGCGAGATTGCGAACTGTGTCACTGGCACCTTCGATCGCGTCGAGATCGGCTCCATTGTCACATGCACCTTCGGGCGCGGCGCCGCCCGCGCCACCTGCGCCGCCGAAACCAGCCGCGCCGCCCGTGGCACCTGGGTTACTGACGCTCCCCCCTGGAGCCCTGTCGCCGCTGCCGCTGACGTTCGGCGGGGGATCATCACCGCAGCCGAGCAGGCCGAGAGCGAAGATGAGAAGCCACTTCATGTGGAGGAGATTGAGCCCAAGCCCGAGGATCGTCAACGAACGGGCCGCTCGGCTCGGCCGAGGCCGCTCCGCGTGCCGGGATACCGCGCCTCGCCCTCAGAACCCCATGATTTTTGCAGTCGCGTAGCGCATGACTTCCGTCGCACCGCCGCCGATCCGAAAGAGGCGAGCATCTCGCCAGGCGCGGGCGACCCAAAGGTCTTCCAGGTAACCCATGCCGCCGTGGAACTGCATGCATTGATCCATGATCTCCGCGGTCACGTCGCCCACGTAGGCCTTCGACATCGATACGATTCGTGTGGTCTCCATCGAGAGCATGCCCTGCTTCACGAACTTGTCGTCGTTATACGCAGCGCAGGCGTTGTAGGTCAGCGCCTTGGCCGCCTCGTACTTCGTGTACAGGTCGACGAACTTCTGCTGCCAGTATTCCCGCTTGATCAACGGCTTTCCGAACGCAGTGCGCTCGCGGCCATATTGCACCGAGCGATCGAGCGCCAGCTTCGAGCCCTCCAGGCCGCTCACGCATCCAACGAGGCGCTCCGACTGAAAGTTCTGCATCAGATAAACGAAGCCCATTCCCTCCTGTCCGACGAGGTAGCGCTTCGGCACGCGAACATCCTCGAAAAACAGCTCGGCCGTATCGCTCGACCAATTCCCCGCTTTCTCGAGCTTCTTCGACACGCTAAAACCCTTCACGTCCGTCGGGCAGACGATGATCGAAATGCCCGCGTGACCCGCGTCGGGGTCGGTCTTGACCATCAAGGTGATGAAGTCCGCTCGGGTTCCGTTCGTGATGTATGTTTTCGAGCCGTTGATCACGTACTCGTCGCCCACGGCGCGTGCAGTCGTTCGAAGTCCTGCGACGTCGGAACCCGCACCAGGTTCGCTTACGCCGAGCGCGGCGACCTTGTCGCCACGAATCGCCGGCGCCAAGAACTCGTCTTTGACTTCGCGGGAACCGAGGTCGCCGATCACCGGCGTTGCCATGTCGGCCTGGACGAGCAAGCCCATCGTCACACCTGCAGAGCCGCAGCGCGCGAGCTCCTCGGATTTCACCACGCTCATCCAGAAGTCTCCGCCGCTCCCGCCGACGTCCTCCGGGTAGTGGGCGCCGAGGATCCCGAGCTCGCCGGCCCTCTTGAAAACCGAATTGGGGAAGAGCTTGTCCTTCTCCCAGCCGTCGACATGGGGTACGAGCTCGTTCTCGACGAAGGTCCGAACTTGCTGACGAAAAATCTGATGTTCTTCCTGAAAGGGCTGGAATGTAGACGACATGGCTCTCGCTCCAAAAATGAATGAACGTTCATTTAGTACCCGGAGCCCAACGTTTTGGCAAGTCCACGGCGCTGCCCGGGTTTTCTACTGGTTCCGCGGCTCGATCGGCCGATCGCTCGGCTCGAGGACGACGGCGTCCATCCGCTCCGGGAAGGTCTGCGGCTGGAGCTCGACCCGCAGATCGCTGATCGTCTTGGTGAGCGCCGCCTCGCGATCGTCGCGCCAAATCTTCCTTCGAATCGATGCGCTGGCCTGCTCGAGGGTTTGTACCCGCTCTGGTCGGATGCTCGTCAGCTCGAGAATGCTCCACTTCCCGTCCCCGAGATCGAGCGGCTTGCCCAGGTCCCGCGTCTTCGCGAGCTCGAACGCCGCCTTTGCAAGCGTGGCGTCGATCGCTGCCCCATCGGGCTTGCCCGCCAGGGCGCCGTCGACGGTGAAGTAGAGCAGGTCGCCTCCGCGCAACTTCGTCTCGGTGTCGAGACTGCGTTCCTTTGCAATCTCTCGGAACGCTGGTCCTTCGCCCGATTCGAGATGACGGCGAATCTCCGCGGCTTCTTTCTGGCTAGCGACGAGAATGTGTCGCGCGCGCCTCATCTCCGGTCGACGAAACTCCTTCG
Organism: Myxococcales bacterium; assembly: GCA_013002645.1. GTDB lineage: Bacteria > Myxococcota_A > Polyangia > Polyangiales > Houyiibacteriaceae > SG8-38. The sequence goes on along the minus strand of JABDJF010000078.1, from coordinate 852 downwards.
AGTGCTCCTCGTAGTACTTCGTGACGGCCTCGTCGGGCACACTTTCAGGCGTCGTGGCTTCTTCGAACTCTTTTCGGACGTAGAGCTGCACCAGTGTTTGATCTAGAAACTGCCGGACGAGCGGGTCATTCCCATACCCGAGCTTCTCAGCGCCCTGATAGAACAATTCGTTTTTGACTTGTTCGTCGGCGAGCTCTTGGAGCATTGCCGAATCCGCGAAGCGCCTGCGCGCGTGGATCGAGCGTGCGTTGATCGAGTCCTCGAGCTCACCGACGGTAATCGTTTCGGTCCCGACGGTGGCAACGACTTTCGCGCGTCGCGCTGCGCCCGGGTTCGGGGACGTGTCCTCGGCGAGCGCCTGAACTGTGACGAGCGCCCCTAGAGCTAAAAAGGCCAGGCTAATCCGTCGCATCGGCCGGCAGCGTTTCACGAGCCCTGCAGCCGGTCAAGGCCGGTGCTCGGCAAAAAAACCAGTGAGCTCCGCAGCGAGCATTTGCGGCTCGAACCAATGAATCATGTGCCCCACGTCGGGGATTTCGACGAAGCGATGCTGCTTGATTTTCGAAATGCGATCCCGTTCGTCCTGCAAGCGAAAGCCGCGCTCGCCGGCCACGACGAGGGTCGGGCTGGAGATTGACTCGAGCAGTTTCTCGAACATCTCGACTTGAAATGGGCGAGGCGCCCATGTCTTGTGAATCGGATCGAACGTCCACTCGAGCCCGCCCTCCACTTGCTTCGTGCTCTTGCTTGCCAGAAACAAACCGAGCTCGTCGCTGAGCTCCGGGTTCTGAGCTCGCATGCGTCTGAGGGCGGCTCGCGTGTCTGCCATGGGTTTGCTGCGCTTGTTGCGAA
>JABDJF010000057.1 GCA_013002645.1 Myxococcales bacterium | reverse complement strand
GTCGGCGCCTGACGCGCAGGGAACGCGGCGGTCTGCACAGCTGCCGTCTTCGCAGGCGAACCCTGCTACGCAGTCGTTGGAATCATCGCAACCCGAAACGACCCGAAGACAGCGGTTGATGGTCTGGTCGCAGCTGTACGCGGGGTTCGCACAATCCTCGTCGTCTTGGCAGGCGCCGCCACCGGTGACGAAGCAGCGTGAGAGATCTTCGCAGCCCGTGAGAAGGCAAACCTCGCCGCTTGGGCATGGGTTTTCGGGGTCGCAGAGGGCGTCCGGGTCGGGGCAGGATGGACACAGCGCGCTGGTGTTGCACCAGGAGCTGCCGCCATCGACGCCACCATCGAGACCGCCGTCGACGCCGCCATCAAGACCGCCATCAAGACCGCCATCGGAATCGCCACCATCAACGCCGCCATCAACGCCGCCATCCGGAAAAACAATATCCCCATCCGGATCGGTCGATGCATCGCTGCCCGCGTCCTCGGGGTAACTAGAGGCGGCCGTCTCACCACAGCCGGCCGCGACCGCAGCGGCCAGCAGGAAGGAAGCAAAGAATCGCATTGTCGGGGGGGGATGCCGCAGTCGACATCCGTGTCACGGCGAAGCGTAGCGCGTTCGACTCGACGTCGCATCCCTGACGGCGCGGGACCTTGACCGTCCACGGCTACCGCCCCAAGGCTCAAGATATGGCTTCACTGGACAGCGCGTTGATTGCGATAGAGCGTGCTTGCGGGAGCGGCTCGGTCATCCGCGATGCGAGCTTGCTCGAGGGCTACGCGCATGACGAAAGCGAGGTCGAACCTTGCATGCCGGAAGCCGTGGTCCGCGCTTCGAGCACGGCGGATGTCTCGGCGGTCATGAAGGCCGCCTACGAACACGAGATTCCAGTCACCCCGAGAGGCGGCGGTACGGGCCGCGTGGGAGGCGCGGTTCCGGTTCCCGGTGGAATCGTCCTGGCGTTCGAGAGAATGAACGCGATCGAGGGCATCGATAAGGCCGAGCTCACCACCACGGTGCAGCCTGGCGTCATTACCGGCGAGCTGAAGCGGGTCACCGAAGAGGAGCAGCTGTTTTACCCCCCCGACCCGAACTCCCGAGACTCCTGCGCCATCGGTGGGAACCTCGCCGCCAATGCCGGGGGCCCGCGCGCCTTCAAGTATGGCGTGACCCGAGAGTACGTCATGGGCATGGACGTGGTCATGGCGGACGGGACGATCCTCAAGCTCGGGCGGGAGACGAAAAAGGGCGTGACCGGCTATGACCTGACGTCGCTGATGGTCGGTAGCGAGGGCACCCTCGGGATCGTGACCGAAGCGACCCTACGATTGATTCCGAAGCCGGAAGCCACCGTGACGGCCCTGGCCTGTTTCTCGAGCTTGGACGACGTGGCGCCCGTCGTGTCGTCGCTGGTCGCGCAAGGGCAGCTCCCGTCCTGCATCGAGCTCCTCGACGAGGAGGCAATTCGAATCGTCCGTCCGGAAGCCGGCTTGACGATTCCAAACGAGACCAAGGCCATGCTCTTGATCGAGCTTGATGGCGAACAGGCGAGCCTCGAGGCGGAGCTCGAACGAACGGGCAACATTCTCTTCGACCTCGATGCCCTAGAGGTGTTGGTGGCGCAGAACATCGGCGAGCGAGAGCGACTTTGGGCATCGCGTCGCGAGCTCAGCTACAGCTTGAAGCGCCACGCGAAGAACAAGTTCTCCGAGGATGTCGTGGTGCCACGAACCAAAATGGCCGAGCTCCTGGGCTACTGCGCGCAGCTCGCCGAGCAGCACGAGCTCGTGGTCCCAACCTACGGCCACGCCGGCGATGGCAACCTGCACGTGAACTTCCTGTGGAACGAACCGGAAGAGAAGCGCCACGTGGACGATGCGATCAAGGCGCTTTTTAAGCGCGTTATCGAGCTGCGCGGCACCCTCAGCGGGGAGCATGGGATCGGCGTTTTGAAGGCGCCTTATCTGACGATGGAGCAATCTCCGGCGCTGATCGCGCTACAGGAGAAGATCAAAGACGTGTTCGACCCGAAGCACATCTTGAATCCGGGCAAGATCTTCCCTGCGGACGCAAAGCGCTTCCACGGGTCTTGTTAATAGCGGGGCGCGGAAAAAAGCGCGACGCGGGGCTGCGTCGAACGTCTTGGCTTGCAAAGGTGGCCGGAGGGGCTTGTAG
>JABDJF010000048.1 GCA_013002645.1 Myxococcales bacterium | reverse complement strand
GTTCTAGGGATCTACACCAGCTTGGGCCCGAGCTTCAAAATGTGTGTCGCTCATGGCGAATCTCACGATGGCCGAGGCCTCTGGCGTTTCTTGAATGGCGCCCAAACGCCGGTCGTCTCCCGGGGGGACGTCGTGCCCGGCGATCTTGAGCAGGGCGGTCACCGCCGAGGGAACATCGCCGGTCAGGGTCAGGGCCACACGGTTGCCGATCTCGGCGATGGCAAAAGGCACAGCTCGTGTAGAAAACCGGCGGTTGCCGTTGAGCTCCAGCGCCAGGCTATCGACCTCGTCGCGAGAGCGACGGGGCACGGCCTTGAGCAGCTTCTTCCGCAGGTCCCGCATTTGAGGCCGCATCGCTTCGTTTCCGTAGCCTCCTCGGTGCTCCTGAAGCAGCGCCGATAGCGCCAGGTCCAGGTCTTCGGGACGGGCGCGAAGCGCTGGGGCCAGATGATTCGCAGCGATTTTGAGCGCTCGCGCAAAGAGGAACAGACGCTCGCGAGCGTTGGTGATCTTGTGGAGGTTGCCACCGACGACGATGATGGGCGGGTCGCCGGAGACGGGCATGCACGCCGCAGGCGCAACATAGGTGACCCGCAGGCGCGGCTCGCTGATCCCCAGCATCTCGGCTACGGCGCCGGCCTCCTCGACGAGGATTCGATGCTCGCCCGTTGGCCTCCGAAGTCGCCAGGCACTTGCATCGAAGGGCAACACCTTGTCGAAAGCGTGCTCGCACAACGCGAAAAGCCGTCGCGCCGTTTCGGACAGACCCTCCGGTGCGACGACGGCATCGACGAGACCTGACAGCGGAACCTTGGCCTCGCCCAGCGCTTCGCCGTGCTCTAGGACGTCTCCCTCGAAAAGAGATGCCGGGTGGCCGGCCGCGATGGCTGCGCTGGCCGCGCAGGAGGCCGGGCCGGGACCGTGGCGACGCTGGAGCACGCGCACCAGGGTGGTCCAGAGGGCTTCATCGCCCGGTTCGCGATCGATCGCCGTTCGCAGGTCGCTGAGCGCCCGGTTCAAGTGCATCGCCTCAGCCGGCGCGTCGCCCTGACGCTGATAGTAGTCGGCCAGGGCAAGAATCACGTCTGGCTCCGTCGGCTGCTCGCCCCGCAGTCTTTCCAGAGTCTGCTCGGCTTGCCGCCCCTGGCCGGCCGATTCGACGGCCCCCGCCAAGCGAATTCGGTAGTCGCGTTTTTCGGATTCGCTATCCGCGCGTCCAACGAGCTCTTCGAGCAATTGCGCGGCCTCGTGGGCTTTGCCTTGGCGGCTCGCCACCGATGCCAGGCGGTCCAGGGTTTCCAAATTCGCAGGTGAAAGTTGTACCACCCTCCGGAGCGACGCTTCGGCTCGGCCGAGGTCTTGAAGATGTACGTCATAGAGAGATGCGAGCTGCGAAAATGCCCAAATCTGCTCTTCGGTGCTGCGCTCCAGGCGCGCGATGCGAATCAACGCTTCTGCGGCACCTTGCCAATTCCCCGCCGCGCGCTGGGTGTCAACCAGCTCTTTGAGCGCGGTGAAGTTGAGCGGATCGAGCTCGAGGCATTCGTGCAACGCTTCGCTTACGCCCTCGAGATCCCCTCGCGCACGACTCTGACGCGCCTTCTCCACGAGCAGACCAACGAGGGTGGGCGTATCGGCGCCGGCTTCGATGCGGGCATCGGTGAGCGCCGCCAGCGCATCGAGTCGCCCTTGGCGCTGGTAAAGCGCCGCGAGGCGTCGGTACACGTCGAGGTATCGGATGTCACACTTCGCAGCGGCCACCCAGGCATCGATCGCGCGATCCGGGTCGCTGAGCTCCTTCTCGAATATGCATGCGGCCTCTCGCCAGAGCGATGCAGCGCGGTGGCTGTCCTTGGCCGTGCTCGCGGCGCCTTGATAGACGGCGGCCGCGTCTTCCCAGCGCTCGGCCGCATGCAAAAGCCCCGCTTCGACTTCGCGTGCCAAGGGGTGACTCCCCGCTTCATCCAAGCGCTCGAGCGCGTTCTCTGGCGCCCCCATCAGCTGGAGCACGCGCGCGGCGTCGAGCGCGAGGGCGCCACGTTCGAGGTCGTCGTCGACTGCCGCCTGCAAGGCAAGAATCGCTTGGAGGCTGCGTAGGTTGTCGCCCATCGCGTACGCGGCGCCCAAGACTTGTCTGGCCAGGCCTGGGTCCGCCTCGAGCGCATCGTCGATCCCACACAGCCATCGATCGAGATCGGACCTAAGGATGTCGGGATCGGCCTCGAGCAGCTCTAGATGAAGTCGATGCCTCGCCAAGCGGTCCGGCGAGTCCTCCGGAAGCGCCAACAAGAGCCGTCGGGCGCTCGAGCGAATCCGCTCGGTGTCATTCTCCCGAAGCGCATCCCATTCGAGGGCGCGCGCGGTAGGAATGTGATCCGGTCGAAGCTCGGCGATGGACTGGAATGACAGGCGCGCGCTTTGCATGTTGTGACGTGCGAGTCGATCCAGCTCCGCCATCGCCTCGAACGCGCCGAGTCGATCGGATTCGCTCGCGGCCTCGCGCAAGCGGCTCATGGTGCGGTCGGAGACGCGCACAAACTCGGATCCCTGAAGCTCTGCCTCCTCTCGTTGAACGCGAATCATTTCGTCATCTGGCTGCGCGTCCGAGACCTCGCGGAGCAACCGCGCGGCCCGGGCTGCGAGTCCGTCCGCTCGATACGTTGCCGCGGCGCGCTCCAGATACGCGGGCATGCCGAGACGCCGCGCTGCCAGCTCCATGAGCTCACCGGCAGCTTCCGTATCGCGTCCAGCCGCTTCGATCAGGTGTTCGACGAGGAGCGGATCGGGCGCGGTGCGGTTCAAGGCCGATTCCGCCTGCGCCTGGCGGGCGCTACGAGATGAAGCCCACATCGATGCTCGCAGTGCGCTCGCCGCTTGGTCTGTCGAAGCGAGCGCCGCTTGCCGCGCCGCGCTGGCCGCCCGGGCCTGGTCTCCGCCCAGCCGGTCCTCCAGCTCCCAGAGCGCGGGGAGGTAATCGACTTCTTCGGCCAATGCGGCTTCGCACGCAGATTCCGCTTCGGCGGAACCCGGCTCGGCGATCCTCGCGGCCATCGTGAGAGCAAAGGCGCTCCGCGCACCGTGCGTGGCGTTCCCCTCATCCATCCAGCGCCGACTGCTGCGCTCGGGGTCATCGTCTTGCAACAACGATGCCCGGCCGATCATCGGGTGGCCCGGTACCCGTTCCTCGGCGCGCATCAGAGCGAGGCCACGGTCGATCACACCGCAGGCACCTCCGACGTCGGCGACCGCGAGCGCTGCACCGGCCGCCAGCTCTTCGGGGGAGCCGTCGAGCTCCTTTTCCAATGCCGCGAGGAACGCCGCTGCATCTCGGATCTGCGCTGCCTCGTCCGCCTCGAGCAAGCTCGAGGCGACGCTCGTCGTCGCACCTGGCAGCGAGTCGAGCCAAGGAGGCGACTCGGCTTCGCTGCCCGAGTCCGCTTCAACCAGGCGCTCCGAGGACTGGGCGTAGAATTCCAACCACGGCGCCTCCCGCGCTTCGCGGGACGCGAGCTCGAATCCTTCTCGCTCGCCCCGTTCCGCGTGAAGCCGTGCGCGTCGCCCAGATCCCAGAGCCCGAATTTCCGGACTGTCGTCGGACGCGGGCGCGCCGAACGCATCGATCATGGTCTGAGTGTCTCCGCAAACGGCGGCCGATTCCGCGCGCGTCCATAGAGAAGCGGTGTCTTCGGCTGCGTCGAGCAATGCGACGGCGGCCTCCGGGGAACCGCTCCACCGGTCCATGCCCGCCGCGGTGCGACGCAGCGCAGAGGCCAACCGACCCGAGACCTGTGTTGCAGCGGCAAGCAGCGCTTGCCTCGCCGCGTCGTTTTCCGCTAGGCCTCGGCTCGTGCGAACCACTCCGAGATGCGCGGCGAGCAGCGCTGGCTGGAGCTTCAGCACGCGGCCGTATCTGTTCCTCGCTTCTTCGAGCGCGCCCGCCTGTTCCTTCAGCTCGGCCGCGTCGAGAAGCAGCATCGCTTCCGCTTCCGCGCGCGGCCAGCGCCCGGCCGCGCTGGTCAGCGCGTCCGCGGCGCGCCCTGCGTCGGCGCGAGCGAGCTTCGCGGACGCCAGAAGTACGCACGAGACGAAGTCGTCCCCTCGAAGCTCGGCCGCGTGTGCGGCGGCCTGCTCGGCGGCGGCCGGGTCGTGGAGCTTCGAGAGCTGAATACTCGCGAGCAGGTTGAGCGCCGAGGCTCGATCGGCGGCACTGAGCTCCAGCGCCGCCTCTTTTTCGAGGGCGTTCGCCGCGGCGCTCCAGTCGCCGCTGCGGATCGAGAGCCGTCGAATCGCGCGCAAAACGACGACGTCGCGGGCATCGGCGGACAAGGCCTCGGTGTAGTGCTGCCTCGCGACGTCGTAGTCTCCGAGTCGTTCGCAGAGCTCGCCCGCGGAGCTCAAAAGTCGCGCGCGCGCCGAGCCAACCGCGCGTCGTCCGAGCGCCTCGAGAAGGGCGATGCGCCGCTTCAGCGTCTCGGGCGTATCGCCAACCAAGGGGAGCGCCTCGTGTCGCGGCCTTTGCTCGAAGACGGTCC
>JABDJF010000034.1 GCA_013002645.1 Myxococcales bacterium | reverse complement strand
GTTCTCCTCGGCGATGAACTGCGGGTTGTCCGGCTCGAGATCGGGGTTGGTGCTGTGCTGCTGCACCGCTTGCGGCGACGTGAGCTCGGGTGGCGGCGTTTTCTGTTGCTGCTGGGCCTGCGCGCGTGCCTGCGCCTCCGCCGCCTTCGCTAGGCGCTCGCGCTTCGCCTTTTCGCGCTGTCGCGCCGCCTTCTTTTTTCGCCGCTGCGGCTCCGCGCTGCCGGGCACCTCGAAGTCCACCTCGGCCGGCTCGAAGGTGACGGCCTTTCTCGCCTCCTCCTCCTGAAGCCGGATACGGTCGGCCAATTCCCCAAGAATATCGTAGACCGGGAGATGCACCGACAGCGATGCGATCAACGCAAGCGCGAAGGCGATGGCGACTGGTTCTCTGTAACGTCGACGCACGGAAGCTCTAGGGGGTTAAATGCACTTCCCTCTATAGGGTTACATCGTCCACGCTGCCTAGCAAAGAGTCGACGAGGGGTTAACGGCTGCGGGCGGTCGGCACGCTGCGCACCCTGCTAAAACCGCCCGAAGACGGCCTCCCGACGCTTCCGCCGCGGCCGGTACTCGGACGCGACCAGCCGGAGCTAGTTCGGCTGGAGCCCCCACCCCATGTCGGTCTCGTCCGAGAGCCCTGGAAGCTGCTGGCGCGGCTCGAGCTCGGACGGCGGCTTACTGGGCGGTTGACCTTAGCCGGTGAGGTCGTCGATGCAGGTCGCCTGACCACGCTGCTGGTGCGTGAGGAGCTCACGCGTGGCCGGCCTACCGCGGCGGTATTGGCCCTCGATCGGGGTACCGAGCTCGTGAGCGCGGGACCTCCTCGGGCGCGACCCACCGCCCTGGCTGAGGTGGCCGAGCCGGGAGGCCGATGGACCACCGTCGTTCTCGACGGCGTCGTCCGGACGCGGTTGACCGAGTCGACGCGGCTCGTGGCCGGGCGCGTGCGCGTCACCGTTCCGGTCCGGGTGCTGGGTGCCCGGGTCACGGTACCTGCGCGTCTGCTCGGCGCCCGGGTCACGGTACCTGCCCGCCTGCTCGGTGCCCGGGCTACGGTTTGGGTTCGCGTCGGACTCGTGCGCGCACGGCCGACCGCACCCGTCGGCCTCACGACGCCTCGGCTCGAACGCACGGCGGGCGGCCTCGCCCGGACGGTGGTGCGTCGATACGGCACGCCCCTGTGGACCGGGACAGGATGGCGCGTGCGGTAAAACGCATGACGATGGGGCGGAAACCAGTGCCAGGGACGGTAATAGCCGAATCCCACGTACACGCCCCAGGGTCGGTAGTAGCCCGGCACAAACCACCAGACGTTCGAGTAGAAATCCCAGCGCGGCTGGACGAAGACGTAGTTCACCCGTTCGACGACGCAGTGCCCGTCGACCCAGACGTAATCCCCGTTGCTGTAGGCCCAGTGGCCGTCGACCCAGATCGCCCCGGGGCACTGCACCTCGGGCTGCACGACCACGACTGTTTGCGGAGCGGGCGGCGCCTGCTCGGTCGCCGCCAACGGCTCGGGCTCCTGAACCACGATGACCGTCTCTCCGTCTACGACCTCGGTAGTGCCGTCTGCGGACTCGATGACCACGTACGTCGTCGCGTCGGGCGTTGCGCCGGTCTGGCCTTCTCGCTGGTAGCCGTCGTGCGAGACACCGAACCCATCGCCAGCCGGCTGCCCGTAGCCGTCCGCGCCGTCATAGTCGGCGGCCGCCGGGGCAGTCAGCGCGATCGCAGCGCCAAGCGCAAAAAGTGAAAATAACCGAGCGAGCGAATCCATGGTGGCTCCTTCATGTGTATGTCCGACTGGGCGTTTCGTCATCCCCCTGCTGACGAGCAGGCGCGGCCCGCTCGACAGATGGGGCGGAAAGTGCTTGGATTCCGGCGATTCTGATGAACTCACGAGAAATAGACGCCGCAACCGCCCAACTTCTTCAACGGTACGGATTCGAGGATATCCCCTTCGAAAAGCTCAAACAGCAGATGCTGCGAGGCGAGCTTGGAGAGGCCCAAAACCGAATCACTGGCATCGTGGAACCGCCCGAGGCAGGCGACCTCCAGGCTCTACCCCCGCTCGGGAGCGACCTGCGCCGGGCTCTGACTGAGCGCGGTCAGGAAGCGATGCGGCGCGGTGAAGTCGCGGCGGTCATTCTCGCGGGAGGGATGGCTACTCGCTTCGGGGGCGTCGTCAAAGCCGCTGTCGAGGTTCTCGACGGAAAGTCATTCCTCGAGCTCAAGCTCGAGGACGTCAGAGCCGTGGCGGAGCGCGCCGACGCTCGAATTCCGGTCTATCTGATGTCGAGCTTCGCCACCGACGAAGCGATCCGAACGATGGCCGAGCCGCTCAGCACCGAACGGGTCCCAATCGAGACCTTCTCGCAGTTCATCTCGCTGCGTATCGCGCCTGATGGGGCCCTCTTTCGAGATGAGTCAGGCGCGCTCTCTCCGCATGCGCCCGGGCACGGAGACCTGACGTTTGGGCTTCGCCGATCTGGAGTCCTCGAGGCGTTCCGCGCCCGCGGCGGGCGGGTGCTCATGATGTCGAACGTCGACAATCTGACCGCAACGCTCGACCCTGCCATCATCGGCGCGCACTTGGAATTCGGCGCGGCGCTCACCGCCGAAATGGCGCCCAAGGAGCCGGGCGACAAAGGCGGCGCTCCGGCACGGGTCGACGGGCGCGCTCAAATCGTCGAAGCCTTTCGCTTCCCGGAGGACTTCGACCAAGAGCGAATCCCCGTCTTCAACACCAACACGTTCGTGCTCGATGCGGCCGCCATCGACGCAGAGTTCGCCTTGACCTGGTTCGCCGTCAACAAGGCCGTGGATGGCAAACCCGCCATCCAGTTCGAACGCCTGGTCGGCGAGCTGACCTCGTTTCTCGACTCGGCGTTTCTCCGTGTCGAACGGCATGGGCCGGACGCCCGCTTTCAGCCGATCAAAACCCCGGAGGACATGGACAAGGAACGCCCTGACATCGTCAAAGCGCTCAAGGCGCGCGGCAGTCTCTAATCCGAGTCGACGACGAGGGCGCCGCGCCCCGTTCTTCTGGGTGAGCCGTGGAAAGCGAGCTGACCGCAGGCAGCTGCTACGTCATCTCCGCGTGTCTTCCGGATGAACACCGAAAGCCCACGCCGCGTGAGCTGCTCCTGAAAACGCGTGACTTGATCCATGTCAGGCGCTCGAAGGTCCGATGCGGAGATGGGGTTCATCGGGATCAAGTTGACCTTGACGGGAATACCCCGGAGCAGCTCGACCAAGCCGTTTGCGTCGCGCACCGAGTCGTTTACGCCATCGATCAGCGTGTACTCGATCGTGATTCGCTGCCGCTTCGAGAGCGGGTAGCGTCGAAGGGCTTCGGTGAGCTCGCCAAGCCCGTGCTTTCGATTCACCGGCATGATCTTGCTGCGCTCTTCGTCGCGCACCGCGTGGAGAGAAATCGCTAGCTGCACTTGACCATCGAAATCTCTGCCGAGACGATCGATTTGCTTGACGAGTCCGCTGGTGGACACCGTCACACGTCGTTTCGAAAGGTCGAGCCCGTCAGGGTGCGTCAGCAAGACGAGAGCACGCGCGACGGCGTCGTAGTTGTGAAGCGGTTCGCCCATCCCCATGAAGACGACGTTGCGAATGCGCTGGTCGGCACCCAGCTCGCGCCGGCCCAATAAGACCTGCGCTACAATCTCAGCGTCCGTCATTTGCCGTTTCAACCCTGCCACCCCCGACGCGCAGAACACGCACCCCATGGCGCAGCCCACCTGGCTCGAAATGCACTGCGTCACGACGCGTTCGTCTCCGAGTTGCGGAAGGAGCACTGTCTCGACCTTCTCGCCGTCGGGCATGCCGACGAGGAACTTCCTGGTCAGGTCCGCCGACTCGTGGGTCGAAACGATGTGGACCGGCCAGCCCAGCCCTTCCTCTTTCAAGCGCTCTCGAAGCCGCTTCGGAACATTGCTCATCTCGTCGGGGTCGAGAATCCCCTGGCGATGGATCCAATCGAAGATCTGCTTGCCGCGATACCGAGGCTCGCCCCAGGCCACGACGCACGCTTCCCACTCGGCGGGCAATCGCGCGATGGGGTGCGAGGCGGGGGCCAATGTATCCGCGGAAAGCTTCACGACCCTTCGCGGTGCCAGAGTTTGCGGCGGTGCGCAATCACGCCAGCTGGGGAACAGGGCTTGGGACGGGCGTGAAATTAACCCCTGAGTTGTCGACCTCGGTGGAGCTGTTAGCTTGGTTGAGGGGGATAGTTGATGAATCGAACGCGTTTCACATCGGTGCTGCTCGCCGTTTTTGCGTTTGGCTGCGAGTCGGCCGGACCACAGGAGGGCGGCGTCCGCCTGCAAGACCTGCCGAGCATCTGCGGCGAGGAAGGCGCGCCTGCAGGCTGCGACGAGTCGTGCACGAGCGACTCCGGGTGTAGCCCGGGAACCTATTGTAACAACCGCCTGTGCATCGCGGTGTGCACCGTCGAAGGCGAGCAGTGCGGTAGCGCCGGAGACTGCGCGTCGAACGGCCGTTGCGTTCCCGTTTTCAGCGACGGCGGTGTCATCGCCTCAGACGGCTCGGTGTGCGGCGAGCTGGAACTGGCGACCGATCGAGTGATCCCGAACATCATGCTCATCGTCGACCGCAGCGGAAGCATGCGTCGCGATTTCGAAGGCGACTGCCCATTCACCGGAGACGGCTGTCCGACCTCGGGCACGCCCAACCCCGACTTCGATGAGGCGCGATGGGAATCGGTCGAGGATGCCTTGGTCGGCAACAACGGTTTGGTCCGGCGGCTCGATTCGATTGCGCGCTTCGGCCTAACCTTATACTGGAAGCCCGGCGAAGATCCGCCGTCGATGCCTGATGGCGCGATGTGCGCGAGCACCGATGGGGTCGCGTTCAGCCAGGGCTTGGACAACGCCAATGCCATCGCTGCATCGTTCGCCGACAATAGTCCCGGCGGCTTCACGCCGACCGCCGAGGCCATTGAGGCCGTGACGAGCTCCCTGATCGGTACGCCGCCACCGGAGGGACCCACCGTCTACCTGTTGGCAACGGACGGAGCGCCCAACGGATGCGACGAAGACGGTGAGGCCGTCGACCGACGCAACAGCGTCGATGCCGTGGAACGTGCGTTCGCCGAGGGGATCGAGACCTTCGTCCTGGGCGTCAATTTCGATGACAGCCACCTTCAAGACCTGGCAAACGCGGGCCAGGGCGTCGGCTCGGGCGCCACCCTGTGGACCGCAGACAGCGTCTCGGAGCTGCAGGCCGACCTCGAGCAGATCGTCGTTCAGAACATCCCCTGCACCGTGAGCCTGACGGACGGCGTCATCGACATCGAAAAGGCCTGTGAGGGTACAGTTCGGCTGAACGGGGAGCTTCTCGCGTGCAACGACGGCGGGCGCGGATGGCAGGCCGTCGACGGCAGCACCATCGAGCTCACCGGTTCGGCATGCCAGGACTGGCGCGGAGGGGACGCGGAGCTCGAAGCGGTCTTCCCCTGCGATGTCGTCGTCCAGTAGCCGCCTCGCGCTACTTCTTCAGGATCTCTTGGACTCGGCTCAACAGAGCCCGTGAGTACATTCGACCGACGAGTGATTCACGTGCCGCGAATTGCACCTCTTCCCATTGGCGCTGGGCTCGGAACAGGTTGACCACCTTGAGTCGCTTCGCCAGCGTCTGCGCCGCTTCATCGTCGAGCTTTCGGCCTTCCACGCGGAAGATCTCTTCGGTCTCGCCGGACACTTCATCGAGGTAGTCGCGGGCCTCTTTCGGGAGCGTCGCCAAATGCTCCTTCCTGATGACGAAGGCTCCGGTGACGATACCACCGGCCTGCTTGGCCATGGTCTTGAGCTTCGTGTGCCACTGGAACGCCAGGACGCCGACGGAGGAGGCGATAATCGTGTCGATGATGCCAGTCTGCAAGCCGGAGTAGACCTCGGGCAGGTTGAGCAACACGCCGTTGGCGCCTGAGGCCTTGATAAACGCCCTCATCGTCGCGGAGTCGCGCCAGACCCAGGGCCGGACCTTCTGGAGGTCAGTGGGCCCGAAGATCTTGTGGGTGGAAAAGATCCGGGTCTTTCCCGCGTCGCCCCAGGCGACGAGCTTGTAC
>JABDJF010000823.1 GCA_013002645.1 Myxococcales bacterium | reverse complement strand
GGTGGATAGTGATGTGGAGATGTTGTTGTAGGGGCTAGCGATCCGATGAACGGCCGGCCCTTGAACCGTCAACCGCGTCCGCACCACCATCCAATGCGTCCGCTACGAAGCCCCCCACGCCCCTATGCCGACCAAGTCATCAGCAATACACCTCAAAATCTAAATTCTATTCGAACTCAAACCCCCGTATCCTCAACCAACCCGCAGCCCGACAGACAGATCAATACCCCAACCACACCCCAATGAAGCGCACCAAGAATGACGACAACAAGCTAATCGCCAAAGCGATAAAAAAGCTCTTGTCTCCAAAGAAGCCCTTCGAGATCCCAAAACATCTGGGGCTTCTCAAGAAGTTCAGGCGCAATTACTCATCGCGCGACACCTTCAGCAACACAGACGTTGTATTCATTCAACACCACCTCGGCCCGCTCGTTCCTCGACTCGAGGCCATGAAGCGGGCGGGGCTGAACCCCAAACGATGTTGGTTCGTCGACATCCCGTACTCGACCAGCCCTGTCGTCCGACGCGAGCTGAGCAAGCGCGGCTTCAAGCGGGCCAAGGCGCTGCAGCCCCTGGACGACCCAATGGAGCCCTACGACCGCGCCCAAGAAAAGCGCGCGCACCAGGTTTTTCGGAAGGTCGCAGGCCGCAAAAACCCGAACCCGCTGCTGGTCATCGACGACGGCGCGTATTTCGCGCGATTCCTCGTGCACTCGCTTCGTCACGAACCGCAGTTGGCACGAAAGTTCGTCGGCACGCGGCTGGTCGAGCAAACCACCCGAGGCCACCGGTACTTGCAAGAGGAAGCGAACAACACCATCAAGCTCTTCGAGCTATCGGTTGTCAGCATTGCTCGTAGCGCCACCAAGCTCAACTTCGAGGCTCCCTTCATTGGTGCTGCCGTCGCCAACGCTGCAGTTGATGCCGCCAAAAACGCCCCAACCGTGCAAAAAGAGGGCGACGAGAAACGCCTGACAGTGGCCGTCATCGGCTACGGCGCCATCGGCAAGGCGACGGTGAACCAACTCGTGACCGAAAAGATCGGGCAGCACCTGCATATCGTAGACACTCACCCGGCTGCGAGGAGCGCGGCCACCGAGCGCTTGTGCAAAGCGAACAACAAAGCACCGATCGTGCCTTCCGACCCGGACAAGCCACCGGTCTGCAGCGTGCACGCGACCCTCCACCCGGATACGAAATACGATCTCGTCATTGGCTGCACCGGCCGCGGCTCGTTCACGCCCGATGACCGGAAGCGCCTGGCCGACAAGGCTCTGCTCGTCAGCGGCTCATCCGCGTCAATCGAATTCAATCGGTTACAGTTCTTCCAACTCTGCGCTCTCGATCCCAAGGTGAATGGATACCCGTCATTCGCCGAAGGCAGCCCCACGGGAATCCACTCGACGCTCACCTTCGAACATGAGCCGGAACCCGCCAAGCAAGAAACCTTCTCGTTCGCAAACGCCGGCTTCCCCATCAACTTCGACGGAGAAATCGAGCACCTGCCGACCGCAGCCATTCAAGCCACGCACTGCCTGCTCTACGGCGCAGCCCAGCAAGCCCGCCACTCGACCGAAGTCGGCTTCCACCCCTTGGCGCTAGAGACCGACCTCTGGATCCACCGAAACGCACTGCGGCTCTTACGAAGAAAGCTGAGGCGCCACAAGAAAAAGTCCTGAACTCAGCTCGCTAGTCGGGTGCACGCAACCCGGCGCCCCATGCTGCCGAAACGGGAGAACCTTCCACATGCCAACCGACCCTTCCCAAGACACACGACTCAGAACGGAACGCTTAGCAAATGGCAATCGCGAGCTGCTTGCCGACCTCACGCGACAATCGTGTGGCGTCAATATCGTTGTCCCCAAAGGCTTCGAAACCGACTTTAGCTCTATTCCATTCTGGGCACGTTTCGTCGTCCGCTGGTCCCGAGTAGATGTTGCCGGCGTGGTGCACGACTGGTGCTACCACACCGGAATTCGCGACGAGTTTGGCAAGCCATCACGATCGCTATCAGACGACATCTGGCGCCACATCGCTGAACGCGGCGACAGCCAGGCGAACCCACTCCAGGCATGGGTCTGTTGGGCAGGGCTTCGCCTCGGCGGTTGGATGGCTTGGAACAAGCACCGCCGAAGAGATCGTTCGCTTTAGCAGAAGCCCCATCGCTTTCGACACCCAACGCCGCAGCGACGTCCAATTCGCACTGTGATTGGCGTCACGACAAGCACCCGACGCTCCCGCGCCCCACAAGTGCGGATTGTGCGAACCCTGCGAGCAGCCCTACGGCTGCACCTCAAGCGCATCCACTTCGCACGTGGAGTCGGGTAGTCAGTCTCGGCTGCACACCAGTTTCGCACGGCTGAGGTAGCCCTCACGGACCGGGACTATGAGGCGATTGTCCGCGTCGCCTGGCCAGCCTCGCGCCACGTCACAACCTGCGCCGGCATGGACGAACTCTACCTGGTAGACGCCCGGACTAACCTCGGCGAAACCGCCCCCGCCCGGAT
>JABDJF010000807.1 GCA_013002645.1 Myxococcales bacterium | reverse complement strand
TCGTCACCGCGGGAAGCGTAGCGGAGCTCGCCAACAAGATGAACACCCTGGCCGGCAGCAGAGACGTCGATGCCCAACTGCTGGAACGAGAAATTTCCGAGTACGATGCCAACATTGCGCGCGGTTCCAAAATGCAAAACGATGACCAACTCCGCCGAATCGCCCACGTTCGCCAGTACCTCGGCGATCGACTTCGCACCTGTGACATGGCGCCGATTCTCGACGCCGACTCGATGCCCCTGATCGCCATTCGCACCCAGATTCTCACCCGCAAGAGCCTGGGCGGGATTCAAGTCGACCTCGACGCGCAAGTTCTCGACACGCACGGCAACGCCATCCCAAATCTGTTCGCGGTCGGTGAGGCCTGCGGCTTCGGCGGTGGCGGCATGCACGGAAAACGCGCACTCGAGGGAAGCTTTCTCGGAGGCTGTGTGTATTCGGGCCGCGTGGCGGCCCGCGCAATCGTCAGCGGCAAAGGTGTGAGGTAAGCCGTGAAGTCAAGCGGACCATCGTTGACGGCGCGGGCCCTCGAGAACATCGTTGAGAGAGGGGTCCAATGGTGAATCGTGCATTTGCAATCATTTCCTTGATCGCGCTGAGCGGTCTTCTGGGTGTTCCGCCGGACGCGTTGGCGGACGGCGAACCCGAGAAACCAAGCTCCCCGAAAAATATCGACCAAACGCCGCCGCTGGTTCCGATCCCCGATGCCCGCGTCACCAAGGACGGCCTGCTGATTGGAGGCCAGCCCTCCCCCGATCAGCTGAAAGCAATCGAAGAATCCGGGTACCGCACCGTCATCAGCCTGCGCGCGGAAAGCGAGCAGGGCGATGAAGGCGAGCAGGCGACCGTGGAGCGCCTCGGCATGAAATTCGTATCGATCCCAGTCCCAGGACCGGCCGGCCTCACCGAAGCCAACGCGCGCTCGCTCGCAAAGGCCCTAGGGGAGCAGGACGCACTGCCCGCGGTCGTGCATTGCAAATCGGGGCAACGGGCGAGCGCCTTGCTCGGCTTGAAAGCCTTCGTGGTCGACCGCGTCAGTGCGGCGGCCGCCATGGACCTGGCCAAGAGCCTTGGTCTGACCAAGCTCGAAACGGCCCTCCGTGAACGAATTGCGGAGATTTGCAAGGCCGACAAGTCGCGAAACTGCGAGGACCTGCGATGAGCGCCCAGCCGACTGCACTGGTACTGCTCGCACAGGGCAGTGAGGAAATGGAAGCGGTCATCAGCATCGATGTGCTGCGCCGTGGGGGGATCGAGGTCACGGTCGCGGGCCTCGAGGGCGCCATTCCGATCCGGTGCAGCCGCGGCGTGACGATCACGCCGGATGTCGCGCTCGAAAGCGTCGACGGGGAATTCGATGTGCTGGTTCTTCCAGGCGGGGCCGAAGGCGCGAAACGCTTCGCGGCCTCTTCAAAAGTCGGAGAGCTTCTTCGTCAGCAAGAACGAAGCGGGCGCTGGGTCGCTGCGATTTGCGCCGCGCCCGTTGCGCTTCAGGCGCACGGTGTCTTCCAGGGTTATCAGCTCACGAGCCATCCGAGCGTCAAGTGCGAGCTCGAAACCTGGGGCGACTACAGCGAACACCCGGTCGTGGCCGATCGCAAGCTGATCACCAGCCGGGGCCCGGGCACCGCGTTCCCATTCGCCCTGCGGATCGTCGGCACGCTCACCAATGCTCAGCGCATGGTCGAGGTGCGCGCACCGATGATGTTTCCGGTTCAGGTGTCGTAGCCGGGTGGCTCGGGTGGCTTGGTAACCCGAGGCCGGACCGAGACGTTCGATCGAGCCACATAGGAGAGAAGCTTCTGGATCGAAGTCCCTGCGAAGAAGCCGGGCGCCGTTGGCGTTCGGTCGGGCTCGGGAACAGGCAGCGTCGCGACCAGGGCACCGTCCCCGGAGTGCCGGAACGAAACCTCTGGGCTCAGCGATTCGATCATGCGCCTCGATGCCTTGTTTTCCGCCAGCAGCTCGGTCACGAACCAGCGCACGTCTCGCTCCCATGCGGCTTCGATCAGGCGTTGCAAGAGGATTGAGCCGAGGCCTTTGCTCTGGAATGCGTCCAGAACGGTCACCGCCGGCTCGGCCGTGTCCGGCCTATCGATGAAACGTACGAACCGCGCGGTTCCAATGCCCTCGTCGGGCGATACGAAGCGACGACGAATGGCGCCCATCGCAAAATGGTCCACGCCGTCCACGTCGGTCAGGTATTGGAGCTCCCTCTCGGTTAGTCTCGATTTGGGTGCCATGAAACGCGCGTAGCGAGAATCGGGAGACAAGTGCTCGAATCCTTCGCGAAGCATGTCTTTGTCCGAGGGGCGCACGAGACGCAGCTGGACCCGCTGCCCATCGGTCAGATGAACGGTTTCATCGTACGCGCGGTCGTACCGATAGCCCTCCTCTTGACCCCCCATGGCAGGGGAAGCCTAGGCACGATCGAGCGCGCGGACAACCGCATCCATCGCCGCAGCCGCCCCGGTCCGAAGTCGGTAGTTGACGATGTGTGAAACTTCGCTCGTGCCGGGGTTAATCTCGACGGTCAGCGCGCCGCGGCGCCGGGCATCGATCACCGGCTCGGCGATGTATGGAAACACGCTGGTGGTCCCGATGGAAAACACCGCGTCGAATCCACGCATCAACTGCTCCTGCAGAGTGCGCGCGCGATCCAGCGGCAACATTTCGCCAAACAAGACGACCTCGGGCCGAACCAAGGAGGCGCACTCGGGGCAAGACGGCGGGATGTCGAGGCCTAGGTAGCTGTGTACCCGCCAACGATGACCGCAGCGAGTACACAACAAGCGATGCACGTCGCCGTGGATGTCGATGACCTGTCCGCTGCCCGCCGCATGATGCAAACCGTCGACGTTTTGTGTCAGCGTCCAGACCCGGTCGAATCGCTCCTCGAGCTCGGCAATGACGTGATGAGCGCGATTCGGGCCTGCATCCCGGCACGAGCTTTCGATTTGATGAATGTACTTCCAGGTCAGCGCAGGATCACGCTGGAACATGGCCCCAGAAAGCGCCGCCTCGATGGGGATGCCGTCGTCGGTGTCGTCCTGCTCGTAGAGCCCTCCAATCCCGCGATAGGTCGGCAAGCCCGAGTCGGCCGAAATGCCCGCTCCCGTGATGAACAGGACGCTCCGGCTGCCGCGAAGCCGCTTGGCAATCTCGGCGATCTGCCGCTCCTCCATCGACCTTGGTTATCGTATTATCGTCCTATCGCCAAGCAGAGGAGCCTAGGCACTGGCAATGCGGCACTAGTTCCCTATGTAAACAACTATGTTCTTCAATTCCGAGAAGAAGCTTCGAATGCCCACGGCCGAGCAGGCCCTACCAGGGCGGGACACGCAAATGCCGGTGGCGGCCCGTCACTTCGTCCTCGGCGCTCCGCTCGAAGGCCCATTCCCCGAGGACACGCACAAGGCGATGTTCGGCCTTGGATGCTTCTGGGGAGCCGAGCGAAAATTTTGGGAAGCCGAAGGGGTCTTCACGACCGCGGTCGGTTACGCCGCGGGCCAAACTCCGAATCCCACCTACGAAGAGGTGTGCTCCGGACTGACCGGTCACAACGAGGTCGTCCTAGTCGTCTATCGGCCGGAAGAAGTGAGCTACGAAGAGCTTCTCAAGCTGTTCTGGGAGAGCCACGACCCGACACAGGGCATGCGACAGGGCGGCGACCGGGGCACGCAGTATCGTTCCGGCGTCTATTGCTTTGACGATGTGCAGCGCCAAACGGCGACGGAATCGATGCAACGCTACCAACGCGCTCTCGACGATGCCGGATACGGGCGCATCACGACCGAGGTCATCGACGCACCGCCGTTCTACTATGCGGAGGACTACCACCAGCAATACCTCGCGAAGAACCCGGCCGGATACTGCGGCCTTGGCGGCACCGGTGTAGGATGCCCCACGAAGCTCGCGGCGATTTGAGACACGCCAGCTAAGAGACGGATTTCACCTGGTTATTTGTACATCCACCAGGTGTTTTTTGGTTGACCTATCGGCGGGCTTTCCATGTATCCTGCGCCGACCCCCCGGCCGCGGGCTGGGTGGAGGAGCCCCCCCCGTAATGAAGCACAAACTACTGACGGCATGCCTCGTGACGGGCATGCTCACTCCGGCGCTCGCCAGCGCCAACCCCGAACCTACCGCCTACGACAGCCGAAGCATCGGAATGGGGCTCACGGGGGTGACCTACCTCGACCAACCTGCGGCGCTCGTGCTCAACCCCGCCAACTTGGAGGGCATCGAGAAGCTTGGCTTCACCGTGAACTTCGTCGCCCTGTTCACCAACCAGCGTGCACCGGTCGCCGGCCCCAACACGGTGGTCGACTCCGGCGTCGGTTTTGGTCCGATCCCGGCCGGGTTCATCGCTGGGCGTATCGCGCCCCGCGTCGTGTTCGCGGGCGGCATCTACATCGAGACGGGCTACGGGTCGTCTTTCAGTAACGTGAGGTGCGTGGACGGCGATCCGGTCGGGCCTGGGCCCGAATATGCTCCGTCCACCCCACCCAACTGTACGAGCCCGGAGCAACGGAACCTCGATGTCACGTTCTTCGTAGGCGAATTTTCGGCCGGATTTTCATTCAAAGTCCACGAAAAGTTCTTATTGGGCATGGCACTGCGGCTGCCGTTCTCGAAGCAAGTCTCTGATCTCTATCAGAACGTCGGCGCCGTGTTCGACGCGGTCAGCTACCAGAACGTGAAGAACAACATCGGCGGCGTGGGCTTCCCGTCGCCCCGGTTCGGCTTCACCATCAAACCGCATCGCAAAGTCAGAATCAGCGCGATGTATCGCATGTACTCGAAGATCAAGCTGACCGGCACGACCGAAACCATCCTCGGCGGAACCGCGCTCAATCTCGATGCGAGCGCGGACTGGTTCATCCCCCATGCCATCCACTTCGGCGTCTCGTATCAGGCGAACAGACACTTGCTGCTGGCTTTTGAATTTAGAGCTCAATTCCATGGCGCTGACAGGACCGGAAACAAGAACCAAACCGTCACCACCGACGGCACCGGCTTGGATCCCATCGTCGTGCCGTTCGGCTGGCAAAACAGCTATAGCCTCAAAATCGGTTTCGAATATCGCTTCAAGAAAGACTTCATCGCGCTCCGATTGGGCACCAACATCGCGAACAGCGCGACGACGGGAGAGTTCGCGCAGTACTTCACGCCACCTCCGACGGCTTTCAATTTCTCCACGGGCAGCGCCGGTCTTGGTTTCTATTGGAACGACCGAAATAATCCGAGCATCAAGGATAAATACCAGCTCGACCTGGCGGGCCTTTTCTCCTCGACAGGCAAGACCTTCGGCAACGAGTACATCGGCACCAC
>JABDJF010000796.1 GCA_013002645.1 Myxococcales bacterium | reverse complement strand
CGCATGTAGACCATGCCGTTGATCGAGCTGCAGCCGCCGAGCACCCGGCCCCGAACCACACTCATCTCCCGGTCGTTCAGCTGCGGCTCGGGCTCGGTCTTGTAGAGGTTGGTGACCTTCGGGTCGTACATGAGCTGCGTGAAGCCGATCGGCATTTTGATGAGCGGGCTGTTGTCTTTCCCGCCCGCTTCGAGCAGCAAAACCCGGTTTTTCGGGTCTGCGGAGAGTCGATTCGCAAGGCAGCAGCCCGCCGAACCCGCACCCACGACAATAAAATCGAATACTTCTTCAGTCACGACGTCTCACGGATTTCGTGGCCGAAATCATCGGAGTTTTCTATCACAGGACGGCGACCGGACAACCCCGGTTTTCGCTGGCGCCATGAAGGCGCTCGACTATGGTTCGGCCGAAATTAGCGGATAGCCCGCTAGGGGAGGTTGGGATGAAGAGAATGTGTGTATGGTCGAAGCCAGCAAGGCTGGGTCTCGTGCTGACCGCGGTGACCATTTCAACGTGGGGGAGCGAGGCTTGGGCCCAAGAGGAGGCAATTCCGGACAGCGTCGCGGCCGACGTGGGCGCGGGGGCGACCGAAGCTGCCGGTGAGGCGACCTTCATGGCGGCTCCAGAAGCCCCCGAGGACACCGGCGAAGAGGCTGCGGACGCAGAGCCGGAGCTCGAAGTCGATTGGACCCTCAACGCGGGTGGTGCGATCAATACCGGTAACACCCGTTCGTGGAACGTCAACGCCGGCTCCGATGTCATCCTCGTGAAGAAGGACCATCGACTGACCTTGGGCGCCCTCTTCAACTTCGGCCGGGCAGACATCGCGCCGACGGACGACACGGTCCCCTACACCACCGTCGCGAGGCAATTCTTTTTCGTCTCCCGGTACGACTACTTCTTGACGGACATGGACGCCGTTTGGGGCGGGCTTTCCTATCGCTGGGACCCGCTCGCGGGTTTCCGGGCACAGCTGCTGGCCAATGCCGGCTACCTCCGTGCGTTCGTCAAAACCGACAAGCACTACTTCGCCGGGCGCATCGGTTACAGCTACACGTTTGAAAACTACGAAGTGCCACCTTCGACGCTCACGGCCAACTCGAACATCCATGGCCTCCTCGCAGCCCTCGACTACGAGAACAGGCTCAACGAGCACGTCGAGTTCCTCACGAGCATCGTGACCATCTACAACCTCAACAAGATCGAGGTGCAAAATGCGCTGCCTTTCCGGGACATCCGCATCTACTTCACGGCCGCCCTGCTCTCGCATCTGACCGACAAGCTGGCCTTCGAGGCGCGGTTCCTGATGCTCTACGATCGCATCCCGTCAGGGCCCGATCTCGTCAAGGTCGACACCACGACCCTGTTCAGCCTGGTTTACACCTTCATGTGAGGTCGGCTGGTTCCCTCGATGGCCTCGAGGGAACCCAGCACTCCAATTCGCTTCGCGCGGCTACGGCTTTGCCAGTAGGTCGCGAATCTCTTCGAGGAGAACCTCCTCTTTGGGCGGGGCCGGCGGAGCGGCCTCTTCCGCAGCTTCTTCCTTCTTTCGGAGCGAGTTCATCCACCGGATCATCATGAAGATGACGAACGCGACGATGACGAAGTCGAAGACCGACATCACGAATGCACCGTACTTGAGGGTCGCCGCACCGGCCTCCTCGGCCGCCGCAAGTGATTCGTAGGTTCCATCCCCGAGCAGGATGTAACTCTGGCTCACGTCGAAGCCCCCGGTGAACAGGCTGACGACTGGCATCAGCACGTCTTTGACCAACGAGGCAATGATCTTTCCGAAGGCCGCACCGATGATCAGGCCGACCGCCATGTCCATCACGTTGCCCTTGAGCGCAAACTCTTTGAATTCTTTCAGCATCGATTCTCCTCTTTCATTCCAGCGCCTCGGGTCCGAGGCCGCGCCGTTATGGCCGCATTCATACGCTGCCGCAACAGCCGCTATTCAATTGACCCGTTCGGGCGGTAGCTAGGACTTCGCGTAAGGTCGTTTCCGCCTCAGAAACCAGGACTCGAACCATCGAAAGCTCGCGTACGACACGGCAACGACGATGGCGCAGTACAGGGTGAACATCAGCCCTCCGCGAACGGAGAGGGGCTCGTAGTCGAACAGCCGGCGAAACGGAACCATGATCGGCCAGTGAAAGATGTACATGCCGTAGGAGATCTTCCCGAGGAGCACCATCGGGGGCAGCGACAAGAGCTTGCGCAAGGGTTCCCAGTCGAGCGCTGCGATCAAGAAGCCGATGATCCAGAAGTTGCGAATGGTGTAGCCGACGAGGCGCTCGTGCATGACCGCGTGCAAGAGCTTGCCCGGAGCGAAGCTGAGCCCCGCGCCCTGCTCCAAAAGCAGGTAGCCACCGAAGCCAATCGTTGCGGCGCCCAAAATCGCTACGTACCAGGCCCAGAACCGTTTCGATTTCGAGCGGAGGCTTGCG
Organism: Myxococcales bacterium; assembly: GCA_013002645.1. GTDB lineage: Bacteria > Myxococcota_A > Polyangia > Polyangiales > Houyiibacteriaceae > SG8-38. The sequence continues at coordinate 130 of JABDJF010000796.1, read as the reverse complement.
AGGTTGATCAGCGCACCCGCCGCAAAGGCGTCCCAGCAACTGACGGGCAAGCCGTCGAGCACTTCCTCGGCCCGAACCGCAGGTGCCGAGCCGACCGCCTCGACCGCCGGCGCCACATTCGAGAGAAGCG
>JABDJF010000771.1 GCA_013002645.1 Myxococcales bacterium | reverse complement strand
CGGGGATAGACCCCGCCATTCAAGATCAGGCTCAAATTTTCGAAGAAGAAACCCGATACTTGGCCCAGGCCGCCGACAAGATTCTCCGCAAGCACGGCAAGGGGATCATCGGTAAGCAGTTCGACAGCCATCGTCTCGCGCAGATCATGATCAACCTCTTCGTGATGGCAGCGACACTCAGTCGCGTGCAGGCCGCGATCGAAGCCAAGGGCGTCGACGCCGCGGCGCTCGAAATCGACATTCTCAGGGCTTTCACCCGCGATGCGAAGGTGCGTATCAAGCACAACTTCCGGCGAATCGATTCGAACGACGACGAAATGATGAAGACCATCGCCGAGGATGCGTTCGAAGCCGAAGGGTTCCGCTGGGACACGATCTAGCCGTGAAGCAGTATTCGCGAGACGAGGTCGAAGAGATTTTGCGGCGTGCGCTGGAAACGCAACCGCTCGAAACGCTCTCCCATCGAGACCTCGTCGACTCCGCGGTCGAAGCCGGAATCGATGCGGCCGACATCGAAGCTGCAGCAACGCAGATCGAGGAGGAGCGCGAGATCCTCGTCGAAGAAGCGCAGATCGTCAACGCCCGAAAGAAGCGCTTTCTTCAGAGCATCTACACCTATGTAGTGGTCAACGCCGGCTTGTTCGTGATCGACATCATGTCCGGGCCGGGCTGGTGGGTTCAGTGGGTGCTCGCAGGCTGGGGCATCGCCCTGGCTTTGGGCGCTCGTCGGGCACTGATGCCCGATCGAGAGCGGCTTCGCGCCCGCGCTCGTCGCAGAATTGCCAAGCGGAGTCGCGGGAAATGGGAGAAGCAGGTTCGTAAAGAGGTCGACCGCGCAATTCAAGTCGGAGTGGACGCCCTCGTGGATGCCGCGTCGCGCAAGCTCTCCGACCGCGAGCGAGGGTCGTCGCATCCAACCCGGCGAATGCGTGTAGAACAGCCCGACGCGGACGTCGTCGAGGTCGAGACCATCGAACGAACCGATCGAAAGCAGCGGCGCTGAGACGCAGCCTCCGCCGCATCGCTAGTCGAACTCAAATCTGCCCTGAGCCAGTGGCTCGATGCAACGAGCGTCGTCGTTTTCGATTCGGTTGATTCTCGCCGAGACCGCCGTTCTGGTCAGATGCGGGGGCTCCGATAGCTCGCCCTCGTTCAGCCACTGTCGCGCTCGTTCGCCGGTCAAGATCACCGGCATTCGATCGTGGACGTCCTCGACCTCTCCGGCCGAATCTCGGGTTAGGACGACGTAACGGCCCTCTTTCCAAAGGCCGGCCATGGTGAACAACGAACCGTCGTCGGTCCGAAAGAGGTACGGCTGATTGACTCGCCCCTCCCTTCGCCATTCGAGGAATCCATCCGCCGGGACGAGGCATCGCCCGCTGCGGAATGCGTCGCGAAACATCGCCGTTCGCTCTGCGGTCTCCGAACGTGCGTTGATCGCGAGCCCTCCAGACGACCGCTCGAAGCCCCAGAGCGCATCGGCGACGATGAGCTTGCCGCCGTCTCGATAGACTACCGGGCTTCGTTGCCCTGGCGCGATGTTGTATCGGGGCCGAAGCTCGATTCGAGTCTCGCTGAACGCGTCGAACGGCAGGTTGGCAATGAGCGCATTTTCGTCAGGGCACGTCAGCGTGTATCGCCCACACATTGCAGATCAAAGTGATTCGCTGTGAATCCCGACTCCGGCGTATTCGAAGCCTTGCTCGGCGAGCTTGTAGGTGACCCAAATGTTGCGTCCGTCGAAGATCACGGGGGTCCGCAATAGATCGCGAATTCGATCGAACTCCGGGTATTGATACTCGCGCCATTCGGTCAGTAGCACGAGGGCGTCGGCGTCTTTCACCGCGTCGTAGGCCGCGTCGACCAAGGTGATGCTGTCTCCGAAAAGCTCTTTGATGTTTTCCATGGCTTCGGGGTCATGGGCGACGACCTCACAGCCTTCGTTGAGGAGGAACTCGATGGTGGTGATCGAAGGCGACTCGCGAATGTCGTCGGTGCCCGGCTTGAACGCGAGGCCCCAAATCGCGATGCGTTTCCCGGCAAGTTCGGTCCCGAAGTGGCGTTTGAGCTTGCGCACCAAAAAGCTCCGGTGCCGCACGTTCACTCGGTTCGTGGCGTCTGCGAGCTCGAGCTCGATGCCGTGGCGACGCGCAGTCGCCACCAGCGCTTTGACATCCTTCGGGAAGCAGGACCCGCCATATCCAGGACCTGCGTGCAGGAACTGAGAGCCAATTCGTGGGTCGCTTCCCACGCCCTTGCGAACGCTCTGCACGTCGGCTCCGACCTCTTCGCAGAGGACCGCCAATTCGTTCATGAACGAGATGCGCATGGCTAGCATGGTGTTGGCAGCGTACTTGGTGACCTCGGCGCTTTCCGGATTCATCCAGACAATCTTCGTGCTCGAAAGGTTGAGTGGATGGTAGACCCGATCCATGAGTCGGCGCGCGCGGTCATGGCCGGGACGAACGCCGACCACGATGCGGTCCGGATACATGAAGTCGTTGACCGCTCCGCCTTCTTTTAGGAATTCCGGATTCGAGGCTACTTGAATGTCGTGCTTTGCGTTGGCGACGAGCTTCTGGACCTGTGCGTTCGTTCCCACCGGCACCGTGCTCTTGTTGACGATGACCAGGTCGTGCGTTGCGTGTTCTGCCAGCTCCTGAGCCACCGCGAAGACGGCACTCAAATCGGCCTCGCCGTCGTGCGTGGGAGGCGTGCCGACCGCGATGAAGGCCAAGTCGACATCCCGAACCGCGGAAGCGAGATCGGTCGTGAAGGTGAGGCGGCCGGCGCTCGCGTTCTCCCTCACCATCTCTTCGAGGCCCGGTTCGTAGATGGGGATCTCGTAGCGCTCTAGCCGCTCAATCTTATCGGCGTCCTTATCTACGCAAACCACACGCTGCCCGGTAGCGGCGAAGCATGTGCCGGTGACGAGACCGACGTAACCTGTACCAATGACGCAGAGTTTCACCGCGGACGCATAGCACGTTTTCGGTTTCCGGAAAGATGCGAGCTTCGAGTCTTCGGGCTAGCCTTCATGAATGGAGAAGCGCATTTGATTCTCACCAACATCGATAGCGTGCCGGGCCGGCAGATCGTGCAGCACTTCGGCCTGGTGCAAGGCAGCACCATCCGGGCCAAGCACTTCGGGCGAGACTTCGCGGCTGGCCTCAAGAACATCGTCGGCGGAGAGCTGAAGGGCTACACGGAGTTACTTCAAGAGAGCCGCGCCGAGGCCACGAATCGCATGGTTGCGCAAGCAAGCGAGCTTGGCGCAAACGCCGTGATCAATGTCCGTTTCACGACCTCCTCGGTTGCCCAGGGAGCCTCCGAAATTCTGGCGTACGGCACTGCCGTTCTGGTCGAGTAGACCCATGACTTCGGTCGAGCTCTGGATAACCCTCGGAATCCCGGTCGTTCTCATCGTGGTCGGCAAGGTCGTAGGTGCGAGCCTCGAACGCGGTCACTATCGAAGCATCGTCGATCGTGAAGCCCGCTTCCGTGCTCGACCGGCGATCTCGACCAAGGAGCTCGACGCAGCTGGCCTCGTTCAATCGGCAAGTCTCGCGGTCGGTTCCGTGGTGGTCTCGGTCGACCACTTCAAGCGTTTTGTGAGTGGGTTCCGAATGATCTTCGGCGGAGAGGTCCGGTCATACTCATCGCTCATCGACCGCGCGCGTCGCGAAGCGGTGCTGCGCATGAAGGAATCGAAGCCCGGCGCGGATGCATACCTCAACACCAGAATCGAGACCTCGACCATCTCGAGCACGGCGGGAAACGAGGGGATGGGAACCATCGAAGTGCTGGCCTATGGAACGGCGGTCCACTACCATCACCGCCCATGACCGACGAACGACCCCGTGTGCTGACCGAACGCGACGGACGCATTTTTCACATCGTCCTCGATCGCTCGGACAAAATGAACGCCTTCGACCTGCGCATGCTGCGCGAGCTCGCCGAGGCGCTCACCGAGTATGAAGCCGACGAATCGCTGTGGTGCGCGGTGTTCTACGCCAACGGTGAGCATTTCACCGCGGGCCTCGACCTGGCCGAGGTGGGTCCGGCCGTTCGAAGCGGAGCCGCACTGTTCCCGGACGGGTCGGTCGATCCGCTCAACCTGCACGCGACGCTGCGACAAAAGCCGCTCGTCATGGCGGTTCAGGGCTGGTGCCTCACCATCGGCATCGAGCTGCTGCTCGCCGCCGATATTCGCCTCGCCGCCGAGGGCGCCCGTTTCGGACAGATCGAGATCAACCGAGGCATTTTTCCGTTCGGTGGCGCGACGATTCGGCTTCCGGAAATCGCGGGTTGGGGCAACGCCATGCGCTGGCTTCTCACCGGTGACCGCTTCGATGCCGGCGAGGCCCTGCGGCTCGGCTTGGTCCAAGAGGTCTTGCCCGAGGACGCGCTGCGTGAAAAGGCCATCGAAATCGCTCGCACCGTCGCCAAGCAGGCCCCTCTGGGCGTCCGCGCAACCCTTCGCTCCGCCCGGACCTCTCAACTCAAGGGGCAAGAGGCGGCCATCGCCGAGCTTCTGGTCATTGCGCGCGAGCTGATGGACACCGAAGACGCGGCCGAGGGCATACGCTCGTTCCTCGAACGGCGCGAAGGTGACTTCAAAGGCCGCTAACCGTTCACCGATGCGCTGGCCCGAATGTGCCGCACCGTGGCTCTTGGCTGGTCAGCCCCGCCTCTTGACCTTCGGAATCGCCTTTTCGATCCGAATCGTGCAGTCCTTTCCGACAACCTTCCGGAGAGCCGGCTCGATGACGCCGCTGCGAACGAACTCTGCGCCAACCCCGAAGGCCGCCCGGCCCGTCACTCGAACGACGACCTCGTCTTCGCCGACATCCAACAGCTCGATGCTGCTCTCGTCTTTTTGAAGGAGTGGACCGAGAACGTCGTCGATGACTCGCTGCACCGCCTCTAGCACTCGCGGAGCATGCGAAATTGCGGCCCCGGACGCAAACCTCCGAGATGTTCCGCACGGGCGTCAAGCTGAGCTATACTCGGTCTGGCACGATGCAGCCCGCCCGCACACGTCTCCAGGTTGACGTCCGCCGACAGCAATTGCTGGATCTCGGGCTCGAGCTTTTTGGAAATCAGACCTACGACGACCTCTCCATCGACGAGATCGCCAAACGAGCCGGCATTTCCAAGGGTCTCCTTTACCACTACTTTCCGAGCAAACGAGCCTACTACGTCGCGCTGGTCCGGGAGGCTGCACGTCAGCTCTTGGAGGAAACGGACGTCGATCGGCAGCCCGTTGGACAGCAGATGGACGCCGAGGGGATTCGCGCCAGGATTCGAGCGTTCCTCGAATACGTCTCCCGCCGGCGCGCCTCGTACGCCTTTCTTCTTCGCGGAGGCATTGGCGCCGACTCGGAGGTCGCCGAGATCGTCGAGCAGACCCGACAGGCTGTTCTGGATCAAATGTCTTCGCGTCTTGCGCGTTTCGGCGCAGATACCACAGCCCCGTCGACCCGACTGCGTCTTCGGGGATGGCTGGGCTTCCTCGAAGCAGCGAGCCTCGACTGGGCAGAACGCCAAGAGCTCGAGCTCGAAGAGTTCCTGGAGCTTCTGGTCCAAATGGCGGGCGCTGTCTTTGCGGCGATTCTCCGTCCGACAGAGCCGTGATGAGGCGACATGACGTTTTTGCCGCGGCGCTCCTGGCCGCGGCGGCGACCTCTTGCCGCCCCGCCCAAAGGCCGGCCCCGACGCCAGCAACGGACACCGACGACGCCACAGCCCTCCCGCCAAGAACCGAACCGGCGGAGCAAGACGGGACGACCGATTGGAGCTCCTTCGACTCCACTTCGCTCCGGAATCCAAACGACGGCCTGTTGCGGGGCGGTGTGCCGCTTCCCCTCCGGGCTCCCGGCTTGCGCTTCAACCCGGGCAGGGATCCACGCGCTCGCTACGGTACCGTGGAAGTCGTGCGAGCCTTGGTCCGCGCCGGTGCACGGGTCCAGCAAGGGCTGGGCGGGCTTCCGGTCACCGTCAACGACCTCAGCTACGAGCGGGGCGGACCCATCCCCCACCATCGCTCGCATCAAAGCGGCCGCGACGTGGACGTGCTCTTCTACCAGCTGGGCCCCGATGGCAATCCGATCGAGAGCGTAGGGGCGTTCTTCGATCCAGACGGCGTCGGAGTCGATTTCCGAGACTTGGCCGACCCGAATGACGACATCATCCTGCAGCTCGATCTGGCTCGGACTTGGCTTTTTCTTCGGGCGCTCATCGAGGACGGAGACGCCCAGCTCCAGCAGATCTTCGTCGCCGAGCACCTGCGAACGCTTCTTCTCGAGCACGCCCGTTCCAAAGACGAGCCGTCGAAAACCGTGACGCGCTTCGCGGCCATGAGTTGTCAGCCGAGCTATCCACACGACGACCACTTCCACTTCCGGTTCTACTGCGCTCTGGACGACATCGCAGAGGGCTGCCGTGATTCCGCTCCGCTCTATCCCTGGCGCCGTAGGCGGCTCGAACGCGCCGCCGTGCAATCGCGCCCGCTGGCGTCCAAACGCCCAAACGCCAATGCAACGATCGTGACGCACGAGGAGGCGCGTGCCGCGGCAGGGCCGATGGACCCCGAGGTGGAACGCTGGCTCGATCGCCGCACGCGATGGGCCGAGCAACCGCACCCCGGCCGCCGCTATTGTCGGTGATCGGGCGGTTGGACCGCGATGCGCTAAGGTAGCGTCGTGACCGACTTCGACTGGATCACCGAACAAGCAGAGCTCGATCGGTTGGTAGACGAGCTCTGCGAGACGGACGCGTATGCGCTCGATACCGAGTTCCACCGCGAGCGAACCTACCTACCCCATTTGGCTCTGGTGCAAATCGCCACCGCGGACCGCATCGCCCTGGTCGACGCGCTCGCAATTGACGTGCGAACGCTCGAAAAAGCGTTTCGGTCCGAAGCCGTCTGCGTGATGCATGCCAGCTCGCAAGACCTAGAGATTCTAGAGCTCGAGTGTGGCACGGTGCCCAACCGCATGTTCGACACCCAGATCGGCGCCCTTTTTTGCGGCTATCGAACCAGCTCGCTCGGCAAGCTGGTCGAGGGGTTTCTGGGGATTCAGCTCGACAAGAGCTCTCAGCTCAGCGATTGGACCCGGCGTCCCCTACCCGCGGACGACCTCCGGTACGCCGCCTCCGACGTGGCACATCTGCTCGAGCTTCGAGAAGCGCTCGTCGACCGCCTTGGGGAGCAGGGCCGGGTTCAATGGGCGGAGGAAGAGATCGAACGCCTGCGCAAGAAGGACCGTTCGCCAGCCCAGCCCGAAACACTCTGGTGGAAGCTACGCGGCAAGACCAAGCTCAACGGAAGAGCTCGAGGGGTCGCGCAGGAGCTCGCGGCATGGCGCGAGGCCGTTGCAAAGGAAAAGAATCGGCCGCCCCGAACGGTTCTGTCCGACATGGCCCTGCTGGCGCTCGCTCAGCGGCCCGCGCGCAACGTCGAGCAACTGAGCGGAATACGAAATTTCGACCTTCGACGCTTCAAACACCGCGACGAGCTCCTACGGGCCATCGAACGGGGAACCCGACTCCCGAAACACGAAGTTCAACTGCCGCCGAAGAAGCCTGAAAACCTGCCAAGCGTCGAAGGCGTCATTGCGCTGTGTCTGGCCTGGCTCGCGCAACGTGCGGCCCAAGAGGGCTTGGACACGACCGTGCTCGGCACGCGTGAGGACGTGACCAATCTCGTGTTGCGTCAGCCTTCGCGCCTCGCGAGCGGCTGGCGAGACGTCCTCGTCGGCCACGAGTTGCGCGCGATCATCGACGGAACGGCCGCGCTTCGCGTCGATGGCACCAAGCTCGAGCTCCTGGATCGCACGCCTCCCTGATCCGAGCTACATTGATCCGGTGGCTGTCACCAAGACCGGACGCATCGTTCTGATCGTCGCTTCTCTCGTCGTGGTCGGAGCCGGCATCAAGCTGGCTGCGCCATTGCTGGTGCCAGTGCTCGTCGCCTCTTTCATCGCGATCGTGACCGCGCCCCTCGTGATGTGGCTTTGTGACCGCGGCGTTCCGCGCCTCATCGCGGTGCTGTCGGGCCTCCTGTTGGACATCGCCGCTGGCGCCGCGCTCGGTTTTCCACTCGCCGGCGCAGTCGGAACCTTCACCGGGCGAGTACCGGCCTATGCCTCGACCTTTTCGAGCCAACTCGGGGAGCTCCGGCTCTGGTTGGCGGGCAACGGTATTCACCTCGAATCGCTCTACGACTTCTCCGCGTCGACCTGGATGCTCAATCTCGCGACGACCATGGCCCAGTACGCCGCCTCGTTCGTGTCACAAATGGTTCTCGTCCTATTGATTGTCGCCTTCATGCTCTTCGAATCCACCGGGCTCCGTGAAAAGCTCGCGAAGATCGCGACGCCCGGTCAAATCAAGGAGCTCTCCGCCGCCGCTCGCGAGGTCAATACCTATCTGGTTGCAAAAACGGTGATGAGCCTGCTGACCGGCGTCCTCGTGTTCCTCTGGTGCCTGTGGCGCGGCGTCGATGTCCCTGTCCTCTGGGGGCTCTTGGCGTATCTGCTCAACTACATCCCGACGGTCGGCCAGATCATCGCCGCAGTCCCGGCCATTGCGCTGGCGATGATCCAGTTCGGCCCGGGCCAGGCGCTGGTCGTCGCGGCTGGGTTTGGAGGCATCAACCTCGCCATTGGCGCGATCGAGCCTCGCGTCATGGGTCACGCGCTTGGGCTGTCGTCGCTGGTGGTGCTGGTTTCGATGGTGGTCTGGGGCTGGTTGCTCGGGCCGGTCGGGGCCCTGGTCTCGGCGCCACTCACGATGGTCATCAAGCATTCACTCGCCCACAGTGATGAGCTTCGCTGGTTGGCAGAGCTTCTCGGCCCATCACCTAAGCCGGCCGGCAGGGCAAAAGAAAAGCGCCCAGATTCGGCGGACGAGCTCAGTCGGGCTTGATCAAGTCGCGTGCCCGCTCGGCGAATCGCCGAAGCACCTCGAGCGCGGCCGCACTCGCGGTCGTTCGCCCTTGCCCGACGGCGTCCTCCAGCTCTGCGATCAGGCTCGATAGCTCCGAGTCGCTTCGGAGCGCGCGACGAAGCCCGTCCTCGACCATGTCCCACATCCACCGAACCTGTTGAGTGCGGCGCGTTCGCTGGAGCTCGCCCGAGGCTTCGCGAGCTGTCCGGCTCTCGACGACGAGCGCCCAGAGCTCGTCGAGGCCCGTCTTCTCGAGCGCGCTGCACGTCACGACCGGCGGCACCTGGTCTCCCCGCATCAGACGCAGGGCGCTCCGGTACGATGCCTGGGCGCGGATCGCCCGCGACCGATTGTCACCGTCGGCCTTGTTGATCGCGAGCATATCCGCGACTTCGAGAATGCCGCGCTTGATTCCCTGGAGCTCGTCGCCCGCACCAGCGATCAGCAGAACGAGAAAGAAGTCTACCATCTGAGCGACGATGGTCTCGGACTGACCCACGCCCACCGTCTCGACGAGGACGACATCAAATCCGGCGGCCTCGCAAAGCAGAATGGTTTCGCGGGTCTTCCGGGTGACCCCGCCGAGGGTTCCGCTCGTCGGCGACGGACGAATGAAGGCATTCGGGTCGTTGCTGAGCGTGGACATCCGGGTCTTGTCCCCGAGAATGCTCCCTCCGCTGACGCTGCTCGTCGGATCCACGGCGAGCACCGCAACCCGGTGGCCGGCGGCGGTCAGCTGCGTCCCCAGTGCGTCGATGAAGGTGCTCTTCCCGGCTCCGGGTACGCCGCTGATTCCGACGCGATAGGCTCCACCGGTCTCGGGCAAGAGCGCGTGAAGAACTCGTTGCGCAAGCTCCGCATGTGCGGGCTGCTCACTCTCGATCAAGGTGATGGTTCGGGCCAGAATCGCTCGGTCTCGGCCGCGAACGCCATCGACATAGGCCTGCACGTCCAGACGTTTCACGACCCCCCGAGTTGCGCGTCGAGCTGTTCCAGGAGCTCGACCGCGGCGTCGCCGATGACCGTCCCCGGCCCGAAGATCGCCGCAGCGCCCGCGTCGCGAAGCGCGTCGTAGTCTTCCGGGGGAATCACGCCCCCGACGACCACCAGGATGTCGTCGCGACCCTGGCTCCGGAGCGCTTGCTTGAGTTGCGGAACCAGCGTCAGGTGACCCGCCGCAAGCGAGCTCGCGCCCACGATGTGAACGTCGTTTTCGATCGCCTGCTTCGCGCTCTCTTCGGGCGTCTGAAACAGCGGCCCGATGTCGACATCGAACCCGAGGTCCGCGAATGCCGTTGCGATCACCTTCTGGCCTCGGTCGTGCCCGTCCTGGCCCATTTTTGCGACCAAGATGCGCGGCCGGCGGCCGTGCTTGCTCAGGAACTCGTCACTTCGTGCCCGCACACGGTCGACCGCGTCCGAGTCCTTGCCGACTTCACTTCGATACACGCCTTCGATACTCCGAATCGTCGCTTGGTAGCGCCCCCAGACACGCTCGAGCGCGTCGCTGATTTCGCCTACGGTCGCCCGTTGCCTGGCGGCGTCGATCGCCAGCTCGAGCAGGTTGCCCTCACCAGTTTCGGCGCACTTGGTCAAAGCCTCAAGTTTCGGTCTGAGGGCCGCCTCGTCGCGCTCTGCGCGCAGCTCCGCAAGCCGCGCGACCTGGGCCTCCCGAACCGCGGTATTGTCGACTTTGAGAACGTCGAGGTGAGGCTCTTTTTCGAGCCGATACTTGTTGATTCCGACGATTGTTTGCTGCCCGGAATCGATGCGTGCCTGCGTCCGCGCCGCCGCTTCTTCGATGCGGAGCTTCGGGAGACCCGCTTCGATGGCCTTGGTCATTCCCCCGAGCTCCTCGACCTCTCTGATGTGCTCCCAGGCTCGGAGGGCAAGCTCGTGAGTCAGGCGCTCGACGTAGTAGCTCCCGCCCCAGGGGTCGATCACCTTCGTGGTGCCGCTTTCGAGCTGTAGGTAGAGTTGCGTGTTGCGGGCAATGCGCGCACTGAAGTCGGTGGGCAGCGCGATCGCTTCGTCGAGCGAGTTGGTGTGAAGGCTTTGGGTGTGCCCCTGCGTAGCAGCCATCGCTTCGATGCATGTTCGAACGACGTTGTTGTAAACGTCTTGCGCCGTCAGGCTCCAACCGGAGGTCTGGCAGTGCGTCCGAAGCGCGAGGCTCTTGGGGTTCTTCGGGTGGAACTGCTCGATCAGCTTCGCCCACAGAAGCCGCCCTGCACGGAGCTTGGCAATCTCCATGAAAAAGTTGGTGCCAACCGCCCAGAAAAAGCTGATGCGGGGGGCGAACTCGTCTACGCCGAGGCCGGCCGCCATCCCGGTGCGGACGTACTCGAGGCCATCGGCCAAGGTATATCCGAGCTCGAGGTCCTGTGTCGCACCGGCTTCCTGCATGTGATAGCCGCTGACGCTGATGCTGTTGAAGCGAGGCATGTTTGCCGCGGTGTACTTGAAGATGTCCGCCACGATCCGCATCGAAGGCGACGGCGGATAGATGTACGTGTTGCGGACCATGAACTCCTTGAGGATGTCGTTTTGGATCGTCCCGGTGAGCTGACTCGCGTCGACGCCCTGCTCTTCGGCGGCGACGACGTAGAGCGCGAGGATGGGAAGCACCGCGCCGTTCATCGTCATCGAAACGCTCATCTTGTCGAGGGGGATGCCGTCGAAGAGGATACGCATGTCCTTGATCGAATCGATGGCTACGCCGGCCATGCCGACGTCGCCTACGACCCGGGGGTGGTCGGAGTCGTATCCACGATGGGTTGCCAAATCAAAGGCGATCGACAGCCCCTTCTGCCCGGCCGCCAGATTCCGGCGGTAGAAGGCGTTGCTCTGTTCGGCGGTCGAGAAGCCCGAGTACTGGCGGACGGTCCAAGGCCGCCGCACATACATCGTCGAATAGGGGCCGCGCAAAAACGGCGGGATGCCCGGCATCGTTTGAAGATGCGTCACCGGATCGAGATCCTCGGGGGCATACACGGGACTGACTTCGATTCCTTCGGGCGTATTCCAACGCTGGTCGGCGCGCCCACCCGCAAGAACCCTCCAATCGGCGAGCGGCGAAGCGCTGCCGCCGGCATCGGCGTCGAAATCGATTTGGCTGAAGTCGGGAAGCCGGCTCATGCTGGCACCCCCATCGCATCGAGGACCCGGGTCATCACGCTGAGGACGTCTGCGCCAACGAAGATGAACTCGCTCGCTCCGAGCTCTCGAACGGCGCTCTCTCGCTCGCCAGGGCGGCCTGCGACCAACAGCAAGTCGCATCCGGCCTTCTTCAAGGCCTCGACCGCAGGCTCGAGCATCGCTTCGTAGTCCGCATCGCTTCCGCAGATGACGGCAAGCCCGGTGGCGGAGCTCTTCCAAGCAGCGGCCAAGGCATCCGCCGTCTCGAAACCATCGTTGGTGACGGCGTCGATGCCGACCGCCGCAAGAAGGTTCTGCGCCCAGGTCGCCCGCGCTGTGTGCGAAGAGATCGGGCCGAGATTGGCGAGGAACGCCGTCGGTCGAGGCTGCAGCCCGTCGCTTCGCTCGCGCTGCCGCTCCCAAATTTCAGATTCCCTCCACTGCAGAATCGGCTCCACGTGGAAATCGGGCTGGCCGTGCTGTAAGACGGTCGCGACGCTGTACATGTCAGCGCCGTTGCTCGTGGCCTCGACGCAAGCTTCTGTCAGCGCACCTGGCGAGCGTCCTTCATCCTTGACGCTGCGGGCGACCGCCAGAAGTCGATCGCGATGCGCGCCCAAATCGAGCGACTCCAGGGACGCTTTGAGCAGGGCCTGCAGCTCGTTGTCCGACACGGACGAGCGCTCGACCGCGTCCTGCCGCAAATCCGGAAACTCGCTCACGCCGACCAAGGCGGCCTTGCGCTTCGAAAGAACTTTCTCTCGTTCGTCGGCGATGCCGTGGATCGCATCGACCATCTTGCCCGATCCGAGCGCTTGCACCACGCCGCCTTCTCTCTCGGTCGAGCGGACCTCCTCCCACGCCGCGCGAGCCAAATCGCTGGTGAGTCGCTCGACGAACCAACTGCCGCCGGCGGGATCTGCCACCTTGCCAAGATGGGATTCCTCCCGGAGCACCACCTGCGTATTGCGGGCGACCCGGCGCGCAAGCTCATCAGGGGAACCGATGACGCAGTCGAACGGCAGGGTGGCGATGCTCTGAGCGCCGCCTACGACCGCGGCGGTGCACTCGGCGGTCACCCGCAGCATATTAACCCAGGGGTCTAGGCCGGTCTTTGTGAAGCGGGACGTCCGACAGTGGATGTGCATGGCCGCAGATCCGGGCTCGCCGCCAGCACTGACCACCACCTTGGCCCAGAGCCACCGAGCTGCGCGAAGCTTCGCCACCTGAGTGAAGAAGTCGCTCGAAACCGCGTAGCTGAATCCGATTTGCCGAGCGGCCGCGTCAACGCTCAAGCCGGCGTCCGTGAGCTGGCGAAGGTACTCGATTCCCGTCGCGATGGTGTATGCGAGCTCTTGGACGATGCTTGCGCCTCCGCCGTCGTAGGGGTTGCTCGAGACGTTCGCAGCGCGGAGACCGGGGGCATTGTTGGAGCACCAGATCGCCACGTCTCGGAGCTCGGCCGATCGCGCAAGGAGCCCGCCTTGAATGCATCCTTCCGCGGCGAGCAGTCCGATCGGATCAAAGCCGAGGCCGCCTTCGAGCTCACCGCCCCCCACCCCACGGCGCTTCGCGACGGCAAGGAACCCCGAGGCAACAGCGAGCGCGTCGGAGCCGCCATCGACACAGACCGACGTGTTCCTCAGATCGACTGCACTCAGAAGCTCATCGAGCTCGTCGATCGTGAGCACCCGGCAGCCGCGCCGCGGCCCCAAACGAAGCCACAGCGCCTCCACGCCACGTTCGACGTCCTGCCGGATCATCTCCTTGCAGACGTCAGGACGCGGCTCTTCGTACTCCTGCCGGATCACCCAGCCGCCTAGCGGGGAAGCCCCACGGAGATAGGGGGCGATTCCCGGCAGACCGGGATCGTGGAGTCCCTCGACGTCCTCCGCAGTATAGAGCGGCTCGAGCTCGGGGCCTCCGGGGGCAGCCGAGCGAAGCCCGGAATACGAGGCGCCTTTTAGATCGGCCTCCACTTTTGCAATCCACTCCGTCTTGCTCACGGGTGGAAAGACGTTCATTCGCTCGTCGGAGTTGGGCACCGCAAAGCTAAATAGACTAGAGCGATTGCAACCGCAATGCGCGCCTGCGGTTAGTTCGAATCCTAGCCGTCGGCCTCGCTCACACTCTCCCAGAACTCCTCGACGGGTCCCACGCGATCCTGGAGGTCCACATAGGCATCGCCCACGTTGACGAGCACGTAGCCGACGCCTTTGGCGCGCCCGAGGCGGGTCTGGATGCGCGCCAGCTCGATCGCGCTGATGCCTGACGACACCACGACCATCACCCGGTGCGCGAGCCGCGCCGCTCGGCGCAAAACCGGGCCGCTAAGCGGGCCGTTCCAGGCCAGCGCGACACCCCTCACCGCCCCGAGATCCCGCGGCTCGGAAAGGTCCGGCGGGCCGGACGGCCGGAGTCGGCGGAGGTCTTCTTCGTCGTCCCCAAGGAGCCTGACCGCGGCGCTCATGACCGCTTTGGAAGCGCCCGATTGAGGCGATCCGGTTTGCGCGTGAACCCCGCCCCCCGCGGGTGGCGCGCTCTGCGCGGTCGCCACCGGCACGGGCCGAGTGAGCAAGAAGGCCTCTTCTTCGGCGCCAGGGTCACCGGCCGCAGATTCGATCGTAGGCACGTCGACCTGCGAAACCGGGACCATCATGCGGACGGTCGCTCTCGCGCCTCGTTTGCGTCGAAACGGCTCGGACTCACGCGATGGCCTGGGCAGCTCGCTCGAGCCGATCGCAGACACCTTCGCGACCCCAGGGGGTGAAGAGGGAATTCGGGGAGCGCCGGACGAGTCCACCGCAGGCAATCCGATCATCGTCTTCTTGCGCGGCGGCCTCGAGGAGTATGCCGTCTTCACGTCGGGCTTCGGAGGGGGCGTGACGACCGGCGGCGCAGACGGCGATCTCTCGACTGGCGGAACGAACCCTTGCATCGTCGGTCGCGCCGATGGCCTCGGCGCCGGCGGCACGGACACGCTTGCCTGCGACGAGAGTCGACGCGGACGAGACGGCGGCGCGGAAGACTGCGGCGGCGCCGGCGTGACCACCGGCGCGGCGGTCGAGGCTGTGCCTGCCCTTTCGCCGACGTCGAGAATCGCTGCGGCCAGCCAGGGCGCGTCCGCAAGGCGCATCGCAAACGAACACGCGATCTCACGCTCGACCTCGCTGGCGGGCACGACGAGAGTGCGGCCCGCTCCGTACATGCCGTAGTCCTCGAGCTCGTCCACGAAAGTCTCGAGGGCGCCCGGGTCACGCGGCCAAACGCTGGTGCCGAGCACGGGGCCGTTGCCCCACCAGGCAACCTCACGCGGGGCTTCGACGATGAGGGTTCGCAGCCTTCGCACGATGATCGCGAGTGCGAAGATCAGCACCGTCACCACCGGCAGCATCACGAGCATCAAAACGTACGGACCAGATGGGCGCGACTCCTCGGGCAGCATCGGCGCCGACAGGACGCGAAAGCCCGTGAGTGGGCCGAGCGATGCATCCCGAAGCGCGGCTGCTCGCGCGGTAAGCTCCGCGAAGCGTTCGTCGGCTGCCTTCACCGCGCCCGCGAGCTGGCGAGCCTCCCCTTCGTCGGGCGAGAGCACGTCGATTTCCGATCGGATCGTCTTCAACAGGACCAGCAGCGCGGATTCTCGCTCCCTGGCCGCCGCCAGCGCCGCGCGCGCCGTTGCGAGCTGCTGGTCGACCGCGGACCGCGCCGGATTGACGGCCATGGTCTGCTCGCCGAGCTCCGCCCTCTGACCCTTCCTTTGTGCTTGGAGGCTAGCAACTCGTTCTTTGAGCGCCTGCACCCTGGGATGTTGCTCACTCAACGAAGCGCGGGCGGACGCAAGCTCGGACCGTGCCTGCGCAAGCGGCGAGTCGACCGGGGAGCCTTTCTTGGCACTCGCGACCATCTGCCGCGGCAGCTCCTTTTGCGCCTTCTCGAGCTCCCCAACACGGGCCTGCTGAGCAACCACTTCCACCGCCGCGGTCTCCGCTTGGGTGCGAAGCAGATCCGCGCGGGCCAAGAGCTGGGTTTTCTCTTGAATCACATCGGGCTTGCCGCTCTCCTTTCGGAACGACTCATAGGCTGCCACCGCTTCGTCGCGCTTCTTGGTTGCGTGCGCGAGCCCAAGCTCGTTCTCAGCCGTGAGGCGCTCGAGCCTCGCATGGTTGAAGCTGGCTTGCTGCGCAAGAAACACATCGAGCGAGGCTTGGGTGAGCGCCTGTGCTCGTTCCGCGCTCGCTCCCAAGCCGACGATCCGCATCGCTGCTTCGGCTTCTAGCGTCACCTCGATCTGGCTTTCGAGCTCGTCGAGCGAGACATCCCAACCGAGTCGATCGCGCACCTCTCGAAGACGGCTCGGCGCGACCGCAGCGTCGATGAAAGCGTCCGGCGTCGGGCTGGAGCCCTGTCGTTCCAATTTCGGAGTCCCCTCGTACAAGAGCTGTGCAGACGACTCGAAGGTTTGCGGCACGAAGAAGGATCCGAGCAGCGCGAACACGGACGCGATCAAAAATGCCTTGAGTAGGCGCTTTCGGTGTTCTCGAACGATCCACAGCAAGCGCCGAGGCTCGACCGGCAGACCGGGACGGCGTGGCTTTTCAGCCGACGCCTCCTCATCGCCAAAGTCGTCCATTGCGTCGTCCAAGTTGCGTCCTCTGCTGTAGTGAGCATGGCCGTCGAGGCGCCCTTTGGGCAAGTCGACAAGCGATGTAAGGCTGCTAGCTTCGCGCCCGAGCATGCGCCCGTGGGTGGAAAAACTATTAGCCACCTGGGGTATCGCCTGGGTGTCGCTACTGCTCGGAAGGGCGATTTGGCGACTGACGCCGCTCGCGCTCGAACCCTGGACTCAGGACCTGATGACGAACGGCCAAAAGGGGATTTACATCGCCTGGCTCGTCGCGAATGCCTACTTGGAAGGCTACCGGGGCTTCCAACTCCGGTTCTCGCCTCGGGTCGTGTCCCGCGCAATCTACCTTGGTCAGAATCCCCGGCCGCTCTGGGTCGTTCTTGCCCTCCCCTTTTGCATGAGCCTCTTTCACTCCACCCGACGCCAGATGACGGTGAGCTGGGTGTTCGTCATCGCAATCGTTCTGCTCATCTGGTGGGTCCGTTCGCTGCCGCAGCCTTGGCGCGGGATCGTCGACGGGGGCGTCGTGCTTGGCCTCATCTGGGGCCTCGCCTACATTTGGTGGCTCTTCTTGCGTTATCTCATGGGCGCAAAAATCCCCCCTCCGGGTGATATCCCCTTGCAAAAAGCGACTCGAGAGCAGCCTGCCGCCGGTT
>JABDJF010000769.1 GCA_013002645.1 Myxococcales bacterium | reverse complement strand
GCGGAGGATGTCGGGAACTTTTTCGCCGCGAAACTCCTCCGGGCGGGTGTACTGCGGGTACTCCAAGAGACCGTCGGCGTGTGATTCGTCGCCGGCCGACGCTTCGTTTCCGAGGACGCCTGGCAGCAACCGCACGGTGGCTTCGATCACTGCAAGTGCGGCGGTCTCACCGCCGAGCAAAACGAAATCACCGAGCGAAACCTCTTCGTCGGCCAGCCCGCGAATGCGTTCGTCGAAGCCCTCGTAGCGGCCGCAGACGAGCGTCAACGAACCAAGCTCTGAGAACCGGCGCGCGTGCGCTTGGGAGAAACGCGTGCCTTGCGGGGTGAGGAGCACGCGGCGTGTCGGCTGCCCTCCCCGTGCTTCGTCGAGATGGTCGAGGGCTTCGGCGATTGGGCCGGGCATGAGAACCATGCCGCTGCCACCTCCGTACGGGCTGTCGTCGACGGTTCGGTGGCGATCCGTGCTGAACTCGCGAGGTGTGATGGCGTGCACGTCGACCGTGCCCGCGTCTTGGGCTTTGCCGAGCAGCCCCGCGCGCAGGACGTCGAAAATTTCCGGAAACAGCGTGACGATTTCAATTCGCATCAGCGAGACTTCTGCAGGGGAATGTCGTCGAGGTCTTTGAGGACGACTTTGCCTCCCTCGAGCTCGACTCGATCGAGCCACTTCGGGAGCATCGGCACTTCGAGGAAACCATCGGGGCGCTCGATCTTCAAGCACTCGGCGCTCGGGTAGTCCAGGACATCGACGACTCGACCGATCGATTCGTTGCCTTCGAACGCTTCTAGGCCGATCAGGTCTGCGTGGTAGTACTCGCCGTCTTCGAGGTCGGGCAGTGCCGCGCGCGGGATGCACAGGGTGGAGCCGCGAAGGGCTTCGACGTCTTCGCGCGAGCTCACGTCCTCCAAGCGCATCAGCAATGCTTTGGGGCCGCGACGCGCGGATCGAATTTCGACCAGCGCCGGCTCTTCGTCCGTGTCGCCGATCAGGAACACCTCGGACAGCTCTTCGAGCAGGGTCGATTCCGGGTTGAACACATGGACGCGGATCTCGCCGTCTATGCCCTGCGGTCGCGTAATGACACCGAGCTCGATCCAGGAGATTGGTTCGGCGCGTTGGCTCACTGCTGCCTTTCGGTACCCCAGCGGGGCACAGGGCTACTCGAGGATATCGAGGATGGCTCGCTTGCGAAGTCGCGCCGAGGTGGCGGCAAGCAGCGTGCGCATTGCGCGGGCGGTCCGGCCTTCCTTGCCGATGACCTTGCCGAGGTCGTCTGGGGCGACGGTGAGCTCGAGCACGACGGCGCGATCTTCCTCGACCACGTTCACCTCGACCGCGTCCGGTTCGTCGACCAGTGAGCTCGCGATGTACGCGATCAGGTCTTGCAGCTTGTCTCCAGCCATTTCGGTACTCGCCTACGACGCGGCGGCCGCAGCAGCCACGGCCTTGTTGTGCTCTTTGACCACATCGCGGACGCGATCGCTCACCTGGGCGCCCACTTCGACCCAGTAGTCGAGACGGGCCTGGTTGACGCTGGCCTCCCCGATTGGGCGGCTGGGATCGTAGGTGCCAATCTGCTCGATAAAGCGCCCGTCGCGGGGCTTTTCCTTATCGGTGACGACGATGTGATAGTAGGGGCGCTTCTTGGCGCCGGCGCGTGCCAGTCGAACCTTGACCATGAATTCCTCGTAAGCGGCGGGTCGGACCCGCCCGAAAGACGCCGGAAGCTAGTCAGCGCCTGCCTCGCCGTCAAGCCGCCGCCCCGGACGGTGTTTTGCGGCTGGGCGCTCGGGCGCTAGAAACAATGGGATGCGTTGCTTCCTTACCGTCTTGGCCCTGAGCCTCAGCCTTGGCTGCAGCCGGGGCAAGCCAAAAGGCTCCGATGGCGCCGAGACGCCCAGCGTTCGAATCGCGCTCGTCACCGACCTAAAAGGCTACCTCGAGCCCTGCGGCTGTACGAGCGACCCCCTTGGAGGCATCGATCGGCTCGCGGCCCAGATTCGAGTCCTTCGCGACGGGCCTGCTCCGGTTGTGTTCCTGCTTGCCGGCGACACGTTCTTCGACGAGGCCAGGATCGAGCCGGTGCGCGTCGACCAGGCGAGCCGCAGCGCAAAGACCCTCGCGGGGATTTTGGATGGCTTGCAGGTCGCTGCCGTCCTGCCCGGCCGAAGCGATCGCGCACAGCCTTCCGAAACCCTCGACGCCGTGAAAGCCGCATCCGATTTCCCGTGGCTGGCAATGCAGGGCGATGTCGAGCTGCTGCGGTTGAAGGCTGGCGACCTTCGCCTGGCCGTCATCGGCGTCCGTCCCGGCGCGGACCGGAGCGTCGTCAAGCCGCTGGTCGCGCAGGCGGAGGCAGACTCCGATTTGAAGATTGCCTTGGTCGACGGATCGCGTCGGGACGCGAATCGCATTGGCGCAATCGACGGCGTCGACCTCGTGATCCAAGGCGGGCTCGACGAGGATGCCCCGGTGTCTCCCCGGGAGGCGGGTCGCGCCTGGCTCCTGCACGCGAGCCGGCAGGGCCAAGGGCTGACCGTCGTCGACGTGTACCAAAAGAGAAAAGGCGAAGCCTTCGTCGATCGCAGCGACTGGTCGCGCGTCGAGGCCGCACGCCGTTTGGATGCGCAGCTCTCGGACCTCCGCGGGAAGATCGCAGCGTGGGAGAAGTCGGGCGACGTCGACGCAGCGGATCTCGACGCGCAGCGGGCCCGTTTGGCCGCTCTTGAAAAAGAGCGGCAGGTCGTGGATGGTCCAGCGCCGCCGACGGACGGCAACGCGCTCTATGCGACTTGGATTCCCCTCCCAAAGAAGGCGCCAACAGATCCGGCGGTCGAGGCGCTCATGCGCAGGCACGACAAGGTCGTGAACGACGCCAATCGGATCGCGTTCGCGAGTCTCAAACCTCCGCCCCTGGGACCGAACGACATCGGCTATGTCGGGTCGGCCGCGTGCAGCGGTTGTCACCAGCCTGCCTATTCCTGGTGGGGCACGCACGCCCATGGGCACGCCTATCGCACGCTGCAGGGGCGGAACAAGGAATACAACCTCGACTGCGTGGGATGTCACGTGACCGGTTACGAACAGCCCGGTGGATCGACGGTGACCCACAACCTCGATCTCGCGCTGGTCAACGTCGGATGCGAGAGCTGTCACGGGCCTGGTGCAGCACATGCAAAGGACCCGGAGGAGTTCGGCATCCTCCGCGACACGCCCGAGTCGACCTGCGTTCAGTGTCACAACGCTCAGCACAGCGACCTCTTCGATTACGAGCGCTACTTGAAGGCCTTGGTCGTTCCCGGACACGGACTTCCGCCCGGGTGACCGTGGCGCGCTACGGGCCGCGATTCAGATCTCGAGAGACCGGGGCTTCACATGGCTGTGAATCCACTGGACGATTTCGTCGAGCGGCGCGCCGGGTGTGAAGATGGCGCCGACGCCCTTTGCGAGGAGCGCCTCCAGGTCTTCCTCCGGGACGATGCCGCCACCGAAGACCAGGATGTCGTCGGCGCCCCGCGCCGAAAGGGCGTCCAGCACCGCGGGAAAGAGGGTGTTGTGCGCGCCGGACATCACCGAGAGCCCGACGGCGTCGACGTCTTCCTGAACGGCGGCCACCGCGATCATGTCTGGAGTCTGGTGAAGCCCCGTGTACACCACTTCAAACCCCGCATCGCGCAGCGCGCGCGCGACGACTTTGGCCCCGCGATCGTGACCGTCGAGCCCGGGCTTTGCGACCAGAATGCGGATCTTCGGAGCGGGCATCGGGGGAGGTGTACTGCAGTGGCAGTGGCAGCGCCAGCGTCACCCCGTACAGTCGATGCTGCGCATCGCCCACG
This sequence comes from Myxococcales bacterium, assembly GCA_013002645.1. Lineage (GTDB taxonomy): Bacteria > Myxococcota_A > Polyangia > Polyangiales > Houyiibacteriaceae > SG8-38. The sequence goes on along the minus strand of JABDJF010000769.1, from coordinate 2,162 downwards.
GGGCTAGGTGCCAGCGAAGCCCCGTGGCGACGAAGTCGCTCTACGGGGTGTCGGTGCTGGCGATGGTATAAGGGGCGCCATGCTTTGGCCCAGGTCCTTTGGTGGCAGCATTCATGCCCCGGTCCCCGACGTCCGGGCCGACGTCGAAGCTTGGTGTTCGGAGGAAGGGATTGCCCGGCCCTCGGACGCGTTGATCGCCGATTTCTACGTGCCGATGAGCTCCTGGGTGGCGGATCATGTCGAGGATCGAACGCTGGTGCTTGGGCTCAATGGCGCGCAGGGGACCGGGAAGTCGACCTTGGCCCGGGTGCTGCAGCGTCTTCTTCTGCGCATGGATGGTTTGCGCGCGGCGATCCTCTCGCTCGATGACCTCTACCTTTCGCGCGCTCAGCGGCTCGAGCGGGCCCAGACCATTCATCCGCTGCTGGCAACGCGCGGTGTGCCCGGCACGCACGATGTGGAGCTCGGGATTCGCGTCCTTCGCTGCCTGCGGGAAGGCAGACCGATCGCGTTGCCGAGGTTCGACAAGGCTGAGGACGAACGTCACCGGGTGGCCGATTGGCCTCCTTGGGAGGGTCGCTGCGACCTCGTGATTTTCGAGGGCTGGTGCATGGGCGCTCGCCCGCAGCGCGCCGACGAGCTCAACGCGCCGGTCAACGAGCTCGAGCGCGTGGAGGACCCTACCGGGGATTGGCGCTGGCACGTGAATCGCGAGCTTGGCCGCCGCTACCAGGCGCTCTTCGCCGAGCTCGACGTGTTGCTCATGCTGCGTCCACCGAGCTTCGACGACGTCTATGCCTGGCGCGAGCAACAGGAAGCGCGCCTTCGGGCGGTCCGCGGCGGCCCCGAGGTCATGACGCCGGCCGAAGTTCGCCGCTTCGTCATGCATTTCGAGCGGCTGACCCGCTTCATGTGGGACGAGATGCCCGAGCGCGCCGATGGGGTCATCGACCTCGGCGATGACCATGCGCCGGTGCGGGTCGAGCTCGGTGACGAGCGCGGCGCCTAGCTGGCCTTGTCGCAGGTCTCTTCGGGGACGTCGCCGCAGGGGACAAAGCGCGATTCACGGAAGAGACTGTGACCCATCGGTCACCCCCGTGCAGCTCGACCCGGAGCCAGCGGTGCAGCCGTAACAGTGCCTGTTGGTCTGAATTCTGCGGGCCTGAAGCTTGTCCAAATCGAAGTCGCGAATGTGGCGGGGGGCTTCATCCGACACCGGGATGTCGAGCATCTGGTTGAAGTCGCAATCGAAGAGCCGTCCGGCCCAGCCGACGGAAACCATGGTGCGGCACATCAGGCCTTGCGCCGCCTGCGGATTGAACGATTCGATCAGTCGGCGCATGTAGCCCTCGAGATTTCCCGTTTCGAGGAGCCAATCGAGGTATCGGCTGATCGGCATGTTGGTGATCGTGTAGAGCGAGTCGAACGACAGGCCGTGGAGGCGTTTCATCTCGCCTTTCCACTCGGCCTCCAGGCACGCTTGGGCCGCTGGAAGCACCGCGCCAACCGGATTGGTCACCAGGACCAGGCGGAGCCCGGAACGGCCGTCCCCGTAGCCGAGCGCGTTCAGCCGCCGAAGGGCGTCGAGGCTCTTTTCGAACACGCCGTCGCCACGCTGCGTGTCCGTGCACGCCGCCTGGTAGTGCGGCAGCGAACAGACGAGCTCCACCCCGTGTCGCGCAAAAAACTCCGGCAAATCGCGGTGTGGGCCTGTCTCCAGGATGGTCAGGTTGCAGCGGTTGATGACATGCCGACCGAGTGCGGCGCACTGCTCGACGAGCCAACGGAAATGTGGATTGAGCTCGGGCGCGCCGCCGGTGATGTCGACAGCGGGAATCGCGTTTCGGCGAAGCGCATCGACGCAGAGCTCGGCGGTCTCCCGGGACATGACCTCGGTGCGATCAGGGCCCGCGTCGACGTGGCAGTGACGGCAGGTCTGGTTGCAGAGCTTTCCGACGTTGACCTGAAGGATGTCGATCGCCGTGGGTTGGAGCGGCCAAAGCCCTTCCCGGCTCAGTGTCTCGTGGAAGTCGCCTTCGATGGGCAGGGCGCCCAGCCGCCTGAGCTGGTGACTGGCCGCTGCCAACGGCAGGCGCCTCGAGTGAAGTGAGCGCCTCGGGCTTGCGTTGGGTAGCGGGTTGGATGACATGGTTGGGCGGCCG
>JABDJF010000073.1 GCA_013002645.1 Myxococcales bacterium | reverse complement strand
AGCTGCTCAACAAAGCGCTGCTGAAGAAAGCGGTGCGCGATGCGGATGTCATCGTCGCGTCGTACCACCAGCTGGAGCGATATGGCCGGGAGGAGCTGGACGGGAAGGTCGTGCTGACCTCGACGATTTCGCCCGATCGGCAGGAGGCCCTGAAGGAACGGGGGGTGCGGGTCGTGATCGACTGCAGCATCCAGCTATTCGAGCAGACGGTGGGCCTGAATCTCATCGAGGCGATGATTGTGGCGGCCCTCGGCAAGCCTGCGAAGGAGATTGCGCACGACGACTACCTGGAGATATTTACCGATTTGGATCTCAAGCCGAGGATCATCTATCCGATCGAGGGGAAGAAGCAGATCAATCGCTTTGCGTTTGTGATCCACCCGCTCTCGCAGAAATACCTAACGAACCTAAAGCCCCTGGAGATACTGTCGAAAGTGTCGCCCCCTGCGGTGATGGATGTCGTGGAGAAGGCGATCGCCCATACACCGCCGATCGTGTACTCGAAAGTGGAGGGGATTCGGTCTCCCTCTGGGGTCGAGGCCGAAGGTTGGCTGATTTCCGTCGGGGGCACGCCCAAACAGATCATGGCTCACAGCCCCGAGTTCACGTATCGCCAGCTGTTGGCGGCCGCGGACATGGCCAAGAAACTGGGCGCCCAGATCATGGGGCTCGGGGCCTTCACCAAAGTCGTCGGAGACGCGGGGGTCACCGTGGCCAAGCGCGCCCCGCTGCCTATCACCACGGGCAATAGCTACAGTGCGTCCGGCGCTCTTTGGGCAGCCCATGACGCCGCCGCCAGGCTTGGCTTCATCGAGTTGGAGAAGGGCAAACGAATCAAGGGAAAGGCGATGGTGGTGGGCGCCACCGGTGCGATCGGCTCGGCCTGCTCCAGGCTGCTGGCCCGGACCGCGGAGGAAGTGCACCTCGTGTCGCCTGAATCAGCAAAGCTGCTGGTGCTCGAAAAGTCGATACTCAGAGAATCACCCGGGGCAAAGCTGGTACTGGCTTCCTATGCAGACAGCGACCGCAGCATCGGCGACATGGATATGATCGTCACGGCAACCTCTGGGGCTGGCAAGAAGATCCTCGACATCATGAAAGTGAAGCCGGGCTGTGTGATCACCGATGTCGCGCGGCCGCTCGACCTGCCCGCCGAAGAGGTGGCCAAACGTCCGGATGTTTTGGTCATCGAATCGGGCGAGGTGTACCTGCCGGGCGAAGTCCGCATGAAAAAAATCGGCTTTGACGATCCCCACGTGGTGTATGCATGCCTTGCGGAGACCATCGTGCTCACGCTGGCGGGTCGGTTCGAGAATTTCACCCTGGGCCGGACCATCGAGTGGGAAAAGGTGCATGAAATCTACAAACTGGGCTTGGAGAATGGCATGCGTCTGGCCGCGATTTCGGGTGTGAATGGCGTCTTCTCGGATGAAGACATCGCCAAGGTAAGGGAGTTGGCCTTGCAGGCCCGCGAAAAAGGAAAGCCTCCCTCGGCGCCGCGGGATAGCGCTCAGGACAAGACCAGCGCGAGTTGAGTGAGCATGTCCGGGGGGTTGCTTCATAGTGCTCAGCGTCATGGTGGTCGAGCAGCTGGGGGCGGCGTTGAAAAACCCGTTCGAGAACCAATACAACGATGTCGGCATCGTCGGTTGCACGCCGCTCGTCACGCAATAATCGGCCGCGGTTGAACGCATATTCTGCGTCGCGCAAAACGTTCGCACCGTCGCTCGTGCAACGTCTTCGCGAATGAAAAACACGCGGCGCTTGCCTTTCAATTCGGTGGGAGCGGACTTCGCTTTCTACTACCGGGGCAAGCGAAGGGAGGACACCATGAATAAGATCTCACGACTGTGGTTGCTGGTGGCGGCGCTATCGATCGCCGTTGCCTGCAGCAGCGGTGACGACGAGGGCGGCGGCGGTGAAGGCTCCGCGGTCGGGCAGCAGATGAGCGAGCTGGGCGATCTCGGCGCTCAGTTCATCGAAGCGAACCAAGCGACGTATGACACGCTCGCTCAGTCATCCGAGCTCATCGGAGCCGCGTTCGCCGGCGGTGTATCGGCCCCATCGACTGCGTTGAAGCAAGCTGGCTGTCTTCCCGTCGAGCTTGCGGGGCAGACCTTACTGGTGGACGTCCAGTCCAACACGTTCACACCGACCGATCCACGCGGGCCTTCCGATGCCGTTCAGTTCGTTCTCCTGAGCGACCCTCAGACAGAGGTGGGGTACGTCAATCTGACCTGTTCAGGAGTACTTCCGAGCGCGATCACCGTGAACATCACCGTCAACACCACGGATGGTACCGAGGTGCTGGCCCTCACGGCGTCCAACATCAGCGTGTCCCCGCCGTCTAGCTTTTCGGCAAGCCTCACGGGTACGCTGTCGAGCAGCGGTGGCGATTCGGTCCAATTCGGATCGTTTGGATTCGAAGGCGGCAGCTCGGTATTCGTAGACGAGTTTAACAGGTTCACTTCGAGCGCTTTCCTCGTCGGGGACGGCATTACTGCCAGCGTCAGTCAGGACGCCACGTCGGACCCCTCGTTTGCATCCGAGAACATTCGACTCAACGTGCAGGGTGCGCCCAACTTCGATCCGGAGTCCATCTGTCCAAGCAGTTTCTTCTACAGCGGCTCCATGATGGGCACTCCCGGCGACGTCTCCGGTGGCGCATTCTTTTGCGCCCCGCCTCCTCTGGCGGACGGGTTCAACTACTTCGTCAACTGCTTTGACGGTTCGATCGAAGACATGGTCGTCAGCGCGGCCACAGCCGCCTGTATTGATATGGCCGGCATCTTCGAAGGCGAGCCGACCCAGGTTGGGGGCGCCGTCCTGCAGGACATTCGAGACGGGACAAACGCTCTTCTGGGCATGCACAACACAGTCATTGCCGTCGCAGAGGCGGGGGGCGAGGTTGCGCTGAAGCTTGCCGAGGCCGCGCAGCAACAGTTCTAGTTGTCCTAGATCTCTGTTCCGTCCCGTCTGATACAGGAGCCGATCGACGTTGGCGGGATCTCCCACGGGGCCAAACCAAGGGATCTCTTGGCCTTTGATCTCAACGCTTTGCGGGAGCGTGATTGCTGGATATCCTCGGACCCGATGACCAACGCCAAGCCGGCTGAGGCTGCTGCTCTCCATCCAATCCTGCTTTTCACCTTGGCTAGCTTTCTGCTTGCCTGCTCCAGCACGACGGACGCGTCGGGCGTGCAGGATCAGACCCTGCGCATGAACCAAATCCAGGTTCTGGGGACGCACAACAGCTACCACATTCAGCCTCGCGAGCGCATCCTCGAGCTGCTCGCGATTTTCGATTCTCAAGAAACCGCCGACAGCCTCGAGTACAGCGCCCTGCCTCTCGAGGAGCAGTTCGACCGCGGTGTTCGCCAACTCGAGCTCGACATCTTTGCGGACCCTGAGGGCGGGATGTACGCAACGCGACGCGCGCTCATCTTGACTGACGATGATCCGGTGTCCGGCCTTCCCGAGCTCGACGAGCCGGGCCTGAAAGTCCTGCACGTTCAAGACCTCGACTTCGAAACCCACTGCCTCACGTTCAAAGTCTGCCTGCAGCAGGTGAAGGGCTGGTCGGACGCCCACCCGCGGCACATCCCGATCACCATCATGATTGAAGCCAAAGAAGAGGTCATCCCCGACCCGCTCGACCTCGGCTTCGTCACCCCACTCGAGTTTGGGCCAGAGGAAGTCGCCGACATCGACCGCGAGATACTCGACGTGTTCCCTATGGAACGGCTCATCCGACCGGACGACCTGCGTGGCGACTATGACACTCTCGAACAAGCCGTGCTCGACGGCGCTTGGCTTACTCTGGCTGAGGCCCGCGGCCGGGTCATGTTCGTCTTCCTGAACCGAAGCGCCGCGCGGGACCACTACATCGACGGCCACCCCTCACTTCGAGGCCGCGTCATGTTCACGAACTCCGACGAGGGGGACCCAGAAGCCGCTTGGTTCAACGTGAACAGCGCGCTGAGCGACGGGGAGCGAATCCGCGAGCTCGTCGGCGCGGGGTACATGGTGCGAACGCGGGCCGACGCCGACACCCAGCAGGCCCGTGACGACGACTACACTCTGCAAGAAGCCGCCTTCGCCAGCGGCGGCCAGTTTGTCAGCACCGACTACGTAGTCCCGATCCCCGACTTCGGCACCGACTACTTCGCCGAGATCCCGGGCGGCTACGTGGGTCGCTGCAATCCGATCTCGGCGCCGGCGAGCTGCGAATCCGATTTGATTCGGCCGTAGCCGGGCGGTTCGTATCGCGACTCGGCGATCTTCGTCGGATCTTCGTCGCGCAGCAGAAGTCGCCGCAGTGCCGCGGGGGCCCGAATGCTACGCGAGCAGGCCCTCATTGCGCAGCCAATCGTAGTTGTCCTGGATGGCGACCTTGGGCGCTTGTGTTCGATAACCAAGCTCCCGAATCGCTTTGTCGCATACAAACGTCCGTCCGGTGTCGCTCATGGACGTCGCGATTTCGGGTGTGACATCGGGCTCCTTCCCGGTGATCGCGGCGACCATCACCGAAACCCGTGCGTAGACCTTGAAGACCCAAGCGGGCGCCGTCATCGGTTCCTTGGCGTCAGAAACCCGCGCGATTTCTCGGACGAAGTCGGGGAATGTGATCTCGTCGCCGGTCAACAAATACCGCTCGCCGCTCTGCCCTCTGGTCACCGCGTCTAGATGAGCACGAACCACATCGTGCATGTGCGTCACTTGGATGTTGCCTGGCGACACGGCAGGGAGGTCGCCGTCGCGCAGCAAGAAGAAGAGCCGCCCGAAACTGCTGGTATCATACGGACCCACGACTTCACTGGGATTCAGAGCCACCACGTCCATGCCTTCTGGGATCGCTCGCTCGAGGGACGGCCGATCGGTGATCGAACCCTCCGCCAGCGTGACGGGAAATCGGCTCAGGTAGGTGAGGTTGGGAGTCGCGCAATGAAGCGCGGTGACCGACCAGCCCTCCGTAAAGACTCAAATCGCGATTTGCGCGCGAAAAGTGCTCTCGCTCACAATGCGGCGGGACCAGCTTGGCAGCGCCTGGCGGATCGTCTGCGACTTGCCGCGACGCCCGCGGGGCATGTTAGAAGGCGATCGATGTCCGTCCCGCGCTCTCGTTTCTTGCGCTCGTCCCTGGCCCTCCTGATCCTCCTGGTCGCCGGTTGCACGGTGGCCCAACAGGTGCAGTCGCGGAAGCGCAACGTCGCGGCCATGAAG
>JABDJF010000737.1 GCA_013002645.1 Myxococcales bacterium | reverse complement strand
AAGCCAAGAAGCAGCAGATCGACGAGCAGATCGAAGAGCTGAGGCTCATCAACGAGGTCTGCCGGCGGAAGATCACCAAGAAGAAGGCTCGCTGAGCTTTAGAACCAATCGGCTTCCGCGCTGATGTATGAGTCTTCGTTGCTTCGGCAGAGATTGGCAAGCAGCGAAATGCGCGGAATCTCGGTGCGGATCCAGTATTGCGCCGCTGCGTCCGTCCCGCGTTTGCGCGCCTCTGAGATCGACGCGGTGCGCGCCGCGGCGGCCATGTTGAGCCACTGCCAGCCGATGACGAGTGTTGCGAACATATCGAGGTAGTCCCAGCTGTGGCCGAGCATGCCATCCGCGTCTCCGGCCATGCCGCGCTGACCAAGCTCCATGGTGATTGCGCCAACACCGGCGACCGCTTCCTCGACGGCAGCGCAGAGCTCCGGGTCACAGCCCGCTTCCCGCGCTCGAACGACGGTACGGCCGATCTCGTCGGCGAGCGCCTTCAACGGGGCGCCGCCCTTGGACATGACCTGCCGGCCGAGGAGATCCATGCTTTGGATCCCGTTGGTTCCTTCGTGAATCGTGTTGAGCTTCTGGTCGCGCATGTACGCTTCGGGCAGGTATTCGCTCGTGTAGCCGTAGCCGCCGTGGATCTGAACGGAGAGCACGTTGGACTCGAAGCCCCGCTCGGCCGGAAAGGTCTTGGCGACGGGAGTGAGCAAATTGAGCAGCAGATCGGCGCGCTCACGGTCGTCTGCGGATGCGCCGTGGGCGGCGACGTCAGCGTAGCGAGAGACGGTGCCCAGCAATGCCAGGCTTCCTTCTACGATTGCTTTTTGACGCAGGAGCATCCGACGAACGTCTGCGTGCTCGACGATTGGCACCTGTTCTCCGTCGCGCCGGCCCGGTGTGCGCCCCTGCCTTCGATCGAGCGCGTAGAGTCGCGCCTCGTGATACGCCGCAGAAGCCGTCGCGAAGCCGTTGACCCCGATCATGATGCGAGCCTCGTTCATCATCTGAAACATGCAGCGAAGGCCCTGATTGGGCTCTCCGACGAGCCAGCCCTTGCAGTCGCCGTCATCGCCAAACTCCAACGCAAGGCTCGGGATTCCTCGCCAGCCGATCTTGTGTATCATGCCGGCCACCGTCACGTCGTTCGGGACCAAGCCACCGTTTTCTTCGCGCAGCCGCGGGATGGCGAACAAGGAAATCCCCTTGGTCCCCGCAGGCGCGCCTTCGATTCGGGCCAAGGTGAGGTTGACGACGTTGTCGGTGATGCCGTGGTCCGCGCCGGAGATGAAAATCTTGCTGCCCTTGATCAAATAGTGACCGTTGGCGCTGGGCGTTGCCGTGGTGGTGATGTCGCTGAGGCTGCTTCCGGCCTGCGGTTCGGTGAGGGCCATCGTTCCGGTCCAGTCGCCGCCATACATGCGCGCCAGGAAGCGCTCTTTGACTTCGTCGGAACCAAACGCCTCGATCAAATGCCCCGCCCCGAGCGTGAGTCCGATGTAGCCGTACGCGCTCAGGTTGGCGGCCATGAGGTAGGCGCTTGCCATCGTATTGATCAGCATCGGCATCTGCTGACCACCGACCGATTCGGGCCGTGTCGCGGTCAGAACACCGAGGTCGATCATCCGTTCGTAAAGCGCTGGCAATGCGGGGTGCGTATGGATTCGCCCATCGCGAAACACCGGAGGCTCATCATCCATGGGTTTGTACGTGGGGAGAAGGTCCTGACGCGAGAACCGCCGGACGCTATCGATGTACAGATCGAAGGTCTGCTTGGAGTGCTGGCGATAGCCTTCGAGCTCGCAGAGCGACTCCGCGTCGAGAACGGAGTAGAGCAGAAAATCGACGAGATCATCGTCGACGAGTGGATTGCTTTGTGTTGCCATGCGCTTCGGCCGCCTCGGTTGGGCGAAACCTAGCACCGGAAGCCCGTACTTCCCGCGTGAATTCTCTCGATGCTTGCGGTATCAACCCCAACTATGGATTTCACCCACTCGGAGCGGGCTCAAAATGTGATGACGCAGGCGGAGCGTTTCGTCCGCGAGCGCGTCGTGCCCAGCGAGCAGACCTACGTCGACCAACTCATTGGAAGCGACGATTGGCGGGACTGGAAGATTCCTCCGGTCGTCGAGGAGCTGAAGGCTGAAGCCAGAGAGCTAGGCTTGTGGAATCTATTTTTGCCCGACGAGAAGTACGGGGCTGGTCTCGACAACCGTGACTACGCGCCCGTCGCCGAGATCACTGGGCGCAGCTTTCTGGCGCCCGAGGTGTTCAACTGCAGCGCGCCCGACACCGGCAATGCCGAGGTCCTCGTCAAGTACGGTTCCGACGCGCAGAAGCAAGAGTGGCTAGCGCCCTTGCTCGACGGGAAGATCCGGTCGGGCTTCGCGATGACCGAACCCGCCGTCGCATCGAGCGATGCAACGAACATGCAGGCCACGTGCGAGGTCGTGGGCGACGAGGTCGTGCTCAACGGCCAGAAGTGGTGGACCAGCGGAGCCGGTGACCCCCGCTGCGGCTTCTACATTTTCATGGGCGTCACCGATCCGAATGCGGGGCGGCACGAACGTCATTCGATGGTGCTGGTCCCTGCCGACGCCAAGGGAGTGAAGATTCTGCGCATGTTGCCTGTTTTTGGTCACCTCGATGAGCCGCACGGGCACGCCGAGGTGCTCTTCGACGACGTGCGTCTTCCGGTGAGCGCAATCATCGCAGGGCCGGGTCGTGGCTTCGAGATCGCCCAAGGTCGACTCGGACCGGGGCGGATTCATCACTGCATGCGCGCGATCGGCGCCGCGGAGCGGGCTCTAGAGCGTCTCTGTCAGCGCGCGGTGCATCGAGTCGCCTTTGGCAAGCCGCTTTCGAACCTGGGCGGCAACCGTGACATCATCGCGAACTCCCGGATGGCGATCGATCAAGCACGCCTTTTGACGATGAAGGCCGCCTGGGCGCTCGACACGATGGGTACCTTCGGCGCCTTGGTCGACATCTCCGCCATCAAGGTCATCGCCCCGAACGTGCTGCAATCGGTGGTCGATGCCGCGATTCAAATCCATGGCGGTGAGGGCATGAGCGACCTGGAGCTCACGCGGCTGCTCGCCATGGCGCGCGCGCTCCGTATTGCCGACGGCCCGGATGAAGTGCACCGCGGGATGGTCGCCCGGCTCGAGCTGAAGAAGTACGTCTAGCTTCAGCGGAAGAGCATGCCGATGTACGGCGTGACCCACTGCTCGCGTCGAAAGAAGAAGCTCCCAGGCCCGGACAGGGAATACTTCACGCCGATGTCGATGAAACTTCCGCTTGCTACGCGGAAGGCCAAGCCAAGCTTCGCGGTCATGCCCGGAGTAAACCGGAACACGGCGACTCGCGCGCAGTAGTAGTAAAAGGTGCCTCCACAGACAACGTCGGTTTCTCGCACGCGCCACCAGTTCGCGTCGAAGCTGATTCCGATGTAGGGGAGGAGTGGGCTCCGGTTGGGAACCTGAACCCGAAACTCGGGCGAGAGGAAGAGCCGGGTCATCGGGCGGCGGTCAAAGCCGGTTCCGATGCCGGGGATGTTGTTGAAGTTGATCGGCGTCCACATCGCGCCCAGCCCGAGGCCGAAGACCACGTAGCCCATGTCAAAGCCGCCGAAGCCGTATAGCTCTGCGCCAGGCCGAACCACGTTGCTGTCGGCTTTCAACCAAACGGGCACGCCCAGGCTGAACGCCCCCATGTAGCCCCGGTGTGCGGCGACCTTCTGGGCCGAGGATGGCGGCGAGTACGGTTCCGGCGTCCCGGTCGTGTAGGGCGTGGTCTGGTACGGCTCCGACGCCCAAGCCCCTTGCGCCGAAACGGCCGACGTCGAAAGCAGGAGCGCCAGCACGCCCGCGATCGCGCGAAAATTTTCGTTCATCATGTCTTGTTCATCCAGCGTGCGATTTTTCGAACCAGGAACCGCGGGCTGAACCGAACGCTGAATGCGGTTAGCCAGTTCATCAGGCCTTCGATGGCGACGACCTTGCCCTTCATCATCGAACGGTAGGCATGCCTCGCCACCTTGTCGGCCGGCGCGGCCCCGAGCCTGAAAAGGATGCTCTGGTCGTTCCCTGCGGTGCCTGCGAAGTTGGTCACCGTCGCGCCTGGACAGTGCGCGGTCACCGTGACGCCGGCGTCCTTGACCTCTTCAGCAATCCCTTCGGAGAACAAGAGCACGAATGATTTGGTCGCATAGTACACGGCCATGTCTGGCCCCGGTTGAAAGCCGGCGGTCGACGCGATGTTCAAGATCCGTCCCCGTCTGCGGGCGAGCATGCCTTGCAGGGCAAGATGAGTGAGCGCGACGAGCGCATCGATCTCGAGCCCCTCGCTTTCGAGCTCCTGCGCCAAGCTCTGAAGCCTGTCCTCGCTCCGCGCGACCAGTACCAAGTCGCGTCCGTCCGAAGCAAAGATCATCGCCAGCTCTTTGCCGATGCCCATCGAGGCAC
>JABDJF010000684.1 GCA_013002645.1 Myxococcales bacterium | reverse complement strand
CACCGGGATCCAGCCGAGACGCTGAGCTCGATTAGCAGTCTTCACGCCTACGCCCGGTCGGTGTTCAGCACTGATGTCGAAGCGAAATCGATCGGCGCCGAGCTCTCCGACAGCTACATGACCCGTTTGCTCGAGCCGGCAGTGGCGGCCGTGGACCGACTTCCCGCGGGGCGCGTGAGCCACGTCCGCGCGCCGGACCTGAGCCGGGACCCGGTCGGTACGATCGCGGACGCGTATCGGACGCTGGGCATGGAGCTTGGCAACGATGCCCGCACGGCGATGCACGGGTACTTGCGTGAAAAGCGTGAGAAGCCGGCCCCTCACCACGTCCACGGCACCGAGGGCTTCGGCCTCGACGCGGGCGTCATCCATGAACGGTTCGCGAGCTATTGCGCCCGCTTCGAGCTGCTGCGCTAGCCGTCGGGGTTCCAGCAAGCCTGGTGGGCTTCGAGGAATGCGTCGATGAGCTCTCGGCCCTCTTTGGAAAGCGCGACCTGCTCTTGGAGCCCGAAGCGCATGGGTGAGCGACCCAAGCGTGGGTCTGAGGCACGAGCGACCTTGACGAACACCTTCGGCACATCGCCCGTCACGACCACTTCAGGCCGGTAGCAGAACTCGGGCGGCTTCGGGCGCGGGCTGCAAACGAAGGTCCCGCTCTGCTCTACCGCGTCGAGGTCGGCTTGGTAGGAAGGCAGTCGAGTCTCGTCGAACAAAAGATCGAGCAAGGCGCGGTGCATTGCGGGGGCGAGCAATGTTCTCTTCCACGCAGGGCTCGTTTCGGACGGTAAGCGTGTGGTGATGCATGCAGCGAGCCGCTCGGAGGAAGGCTCGATTCGGAGCACACGTCGCTCCATATCGAAATCTTGGGAAAACGTGTAGCCGCCGGTGATCGAGTAGGGTTGCTCGGATTTCTGACAGCCGATCTGCACGAACGCGCACAGGAGAGCCGCGGCGAGGATGGGAAGCTGACTATATCGTTTTCGAGTCATGGCGGCCTCCTAGTTGGCCAAGAACATGCAGGGGAGCGTATTGCGCGGGTCTTCGGAGCACGCGGCTTCATGGACATACCACTCTGGGATCTGGTTGATGAGCCAGAAGTCTGAAAGCTGCCACTGAGGCGTCCAACAGAACATGGCGGTTTTCCTATGGTTGAAGAGGGAGTGAGCCCTCTTCTTGCGCGCCGGGGTGATGAACTGGTGGTCGTCGGGCGTGTAGAAGTAAGCGGCGATCCACATCAGCTCGTAGGTGTTGGCGCCGTTGCTCGACCAGCGTGCGTCGCAGGCCGATCCATTGATGCAAGCACATGCATCGTGCGACCTTCCATCGCGGGCGTGCCTCACTTCGTGCACGATGGTTGACGCGCGCCAGACCGCGTCGAGGTCGTAAAAGAAGGTCTGATAGAGATCGGTGTAGTCATTTCGAAATGGGCCGCTCACCGTCCTCGCAATGACGCACTCCTTCGAGAACACGGTCTCGCAGTCCCGGTTGCAGTTGCCGTTGATCCGATATGTTTTCTGCCCGACGTATGCCGACATCCATTTGAGGAAAGTGTCGTAGTATTCGAAATTCTTGAGGTCTTTCGCCCTATCGAGCTCGATGCCCGGAGGGTTCGCATAGACCAGGTTTGCATACGCATTGTACGTCCGGCCGAGCGGCGTATCGATCTCTTTGGTGACCGTGTTGACGGTCATCATGTCCGCGCGTCCCAAGTCACCCCAGCCGTGACCTTGCGCAAGCCCGAACCCTTCGATGTAAGCTCGGGCCTCCTCGCTCTCGAACCAGGGGTTCAAGTCACAGTGGTCGCATTCATGGAACTCCGTGATGCCGCAATCGTTGTTGTATCCGGGCTCCAGGTATTCTTCGTCGGGCCAATCGACCACGCCGTCTTTAGCCTCGGCAATCGCAAAGCAAAGTGTGTCGTCTGCATCTGCAAGCATCGAGCAGCTCGGCATGAACGTGTACAGAAGGGCGCCGGCGGCAGCCACGGCCAGGATCCCGGTCGCTCGATTCAACCTAATTTTTACTTTGCTCGGCATAGCGTTTCCCGTTTCTCACGAAACGCCTGTTCCTCACGTCGGTGCTTCTCCATTCTGCGAGCGAGCAGGCCGTGCCACTGTGGCGGCGGCATGAACGGCTCGAAGTGTCGTGCGTCTTCGGGGCCGAAGTAGCCGCGGAGAGACTGAAACTCGTCGCCCAGGAGCGCTTTGAGCTCAAACATCGCGCTGTCCTCGAGCAAGGGTATGTCCAGAGCAGTCGCGATCAGCGTCTCGACCACCTGGTCACGCAGCTCGGGCCGATGGGATGCAATCCTGGCGGTCGAAGAGACGGCCTGGAACCGCGAAGTCATTTCCTCGCTGTACGGGATGTCGGTCGCATGACTCCCTGCGCGCGCGGGCCTAGCTCGAGGTGTCGGCTGCTGCATGAAGATGCGAAGCAAGTCGATCGCGCTCTCATCGCCGAACTCGCCGATCAGATAGGTGACCTGCCATTTGCGAAAGCTGCCGGGCTCGCGGAGCACGAGACCGCTGAGCTCGGTCACGGCGTCACGAGCGTGCAGTTTGAGGTAGGCAAGGCTCTCCCTGTACTCGGGCGAACGCGAACCGGGGTCCAGGTGCGCGATCGCCTGCATGAGATGGTGGTTCAGCGGTCGACGCTCCGCACAGGGCGGCGAATCCGCGGCACCCATGCTTCGGGTCGCGAGGACGCCAACGGCCCCGATCACAACCAACCACGGTAACCAAGCCTTCCCCATCATGTAGGTAACCTAGGCACATTGGACATACAGCACCATACGTAATTCTTGCCGCGCGGAGCTCGCGCAAAGTTTGCGCGTCACTTCCGGTCGAAGGCTCTTGCGGCCTCGATCCCGTCTGCAACGCGAACGCGGCTCAAAAGAAAGCCTCCAACGAGGAATAGCACGCTCAGCGAGAGTATCCCGTCGCGTTCGCTGGCGCCTGGAATTAGCAGTGGTGTGAACGCGATCAGCAGCGGACCAAAAATCGTTGCGAACTTCCCGACCATGTTGAAGAAGCCGAAGAACTCCGCCGTTTTCGATGGCGGCACCAGACGCGCGTAGAGCGAACGCGAGAGGCTTTGCACGCCACCTTGCACGAGCCCGATCGCGACGGCGAGCACGTAGAAATCGCCTTCGTCTTGGAGGAAGCGCCAAGCGTAGACCAAAGCCGCAAGATAAACCCCGATGCCGATCAAGATACCCGGCTTCGCCCCGATACGCTGACCAAGCCAGCCAAAGCCGAGGGCCGCCGGAAACGCGACGAACTGCGTGAGCAACAGGGCCGTGATGAGCGCGCCTTGCTCGAGGCCGAGCACGCGATCTCCGAAAAACACCGCGGTCTTGATGACCGTATTCACGCCGTCGATGTAAATCCAGTACGCCACCAGGAAGAGCACGAGAACCTTGAAGCTGCGTATCTCTTTGAGCGTGTCGCGCAGCTGCCGGAGGCCGGCCGCAATCGCTTCAGCGGGTGCTGCTTCATCTTTCGTCGGGGTTTCGCGAACGAAGCGCAGCAGCGGCAGAGTGAACAACGCCCACCACAAAGACACGCTCAGAAACGAGACCTTCACCGCGCTGCCCGGGCTTTGCAGGCCAAACCAGTCGGGCTTTTGAACCATGAGCACGTTCAGCGCGAACAAGAGGCCACCGCCGATGTAACCGGCCGAGTAGCCGAGCGCCGAAACTAGATCGAGCTCTTCGTCCTCGGCGACGTCGACCAGCATCGAATCGTAAAAAACGTTCGCTCCGGAGAAGCCAACCGTGCCGAAGCCGTAGAGCAGCAAGCCCACCCACCACTGGCCCGCATGCACCCAGGCGAGCCCGGCGGTCATGAGCATGCCGATGCTCGCGAAGAAGACGAGGAACTTCTTTCGCGAACCACCCCGGTCGGCAATCGCGCCGATAATGGGAGCGGAGACGGCGATTAGAATGCTCGCACCGAATAGAGTCAGATTGAACCAGAACTGGGAGTCCTCGGTGCTGATGTCCTGACTGATCGTGCTGTAGAAGACCGGAAAGAAGCCGGCCATGATCGTCGTGGCAAACGCGGAATTGGCCCAGTCGTAGAGCGCCCAAGCGACGACGGGTCTGCGTTTGAGAACGCCGCGCAGCGTTGGGCGCTCAGACATGGAGGAGCTTTCCGGTCGGCATCAAGCGGGACCATAGCTCACGACCCACGAAAAACGCCAAACTCGAGGGGAGTGACAATCATATGGGACTCGAGTTGCCAATTTGGCACTGTACTTTGGTGTACCGAGCGAGAATACAGCGTAACGGCGTCTTGTTGTGGTGAGTAGAAGCAACGAGCGGGGAGCCCGTATGAAACTCGAAATCGATCCTTTGCAACGGCAGCGAACAAGTGACGACACGAGCCACGATCGGCTCTGTGTCCTGCGGGACCCGCATCGAACCTTGATCGCGCTCGCAGATGGCGCGGATTCGCAAGAGGCGGCGCAGACCGCAGCAGGGCGTACGGTGGCGGAATTGGCCCGATGTTTTCGTGGCGGTGTTCTTCCCGAGGACCCTCGAGACTGGGTCATGATTCTGGAGGGCATCGACCATGCCGTGCTGGCCGATTCGGACGCCGGAGAAACCAGCGCGCTGGTCATGCTGGTCCAGCAGGGCGTCGTCATGGGGGCGTCCGTGGGCGGCAGCCTCGCCTATGTCGCTCGCGCCGAGGGGAAGGGTCAGCTGCTCAGCCCAGGCGCGCAAAAGTCGCCGCGGATCGGCACCGGCCTCGCGAGCCCGGCGGGTTTCGGTCCCTTCGAGCTCGACGGCAAGCTGATCACCCGTCGTCCCGCCCGAGTTGGGGCACCTAGGCTTGCGCCCATCGCCGCCAATCGGCGTTTGCCGGAGCGCGAGCCGCTCGACCGGCGCGGCTAGCCGCAGGATTCGCCGCAGCGCGACCTGCTAAGTTTACAGTTTGTAATTTCTTTCTTGCCTCGATAAGTTTACAAGTCGTATACTAGCGGTATGGACACCGCGCCCGAGCTTCCCTACGACCAGCGGCCCGCCAATCGAGACCTCGGCCATTTGCAGGGCGAGTACGGATGGCCCTTCGTCGGCAAGACCCTGGCCATGTTTCAGGACCCGCAGTCGCTGTTCGGTCATTACTATGAAAAGTACGGACCGGTCAGTCGCATTTCGATCACGGGCAACAAGTGCGTCCTGCTTCTGCACCCCGACCACGTCCAACGCGTCCTGATGGATCGCGAAAAGAACTTCTCGACCAAAATGGGTTGGCAGTCGGTCATGGCCGACTTCTTCCAAGGTGGCCTCGTCATGCGCGACTACGACGAGCATCGCCTCCATCGCGGCATCATGCAGAGCTCGTTCAAGCCACCCGCCATGCGCGAGTACGCCACGAAGATTCAGGCCATCGTCGAAACCACGGTGGCGCGCTGGGCCGACCAAGACAGCATCCTCTTCTACGAAGAAATGAAACGGCTGTTGCTCGACATCGCCTTCGACGTCTTCTGCTGGGTCGAAGACTCCGAGCGCACCGTTCCAAAGATCAACCGAGCGTTCACCGACATGATGGAGGGCGCGCTCGGCATCGTGCGCTTCGACGTCCCCGGGTTTCAGTATCACCGCGGCCTCGAAGGTCGCCGCTATCTGAAGGCCTTCTTCATGGACCTGGTCGACAAGAAACGAGCCTCGGACGATCAAGACGTCTTCGCGCATTTCTGTAGAGAGAAGACGGAAGACGGCGAATACTACGCCGACGAGGACATCGCGGACCACATGGTCTTTCTCATGTTGGCTGCGCACGACACCACCACCAGCGCCTCGACCATGGCCGCCTATTACTTGAGCAACGAAACGGCCCTCCAGGACGAGCTCGCCGCCGAGGTCCGGGCCTGGCCCGACGAGCTCAGCTTCGAAACCGTCTTCCATTCGGTGAACCCGCTCATCGGTGTCTTCTACGAAACCATCCGAATGCACCCACCGGTGCCGCTCTTACTCCGGCGCACCATTCGCGAAAGCGAAATCGGAGGCGTCCGCGTCCCAGCCGACACCATGGTCTGCATCCCGAGCAACTACATCCACCGTCTCCCCGATTGGTGGAACGACCCCGACAGCTTCGACCCCTCGCGATTCTCGGAAGAGGTCGCCGAACACCGCAAGCACAACTTCATGTGGATCCCGTTCGGCGGCGGCGCCCACAAATGCATCGGCATGCATTTCGCGCGCATGCTCTTTTTGCTCACCTTCCGCGAGCTGATCGGGAAGTACCGGATCGAGTACGTGGAGGACGGGTATTTCCCAGCGAAGCTCCAGCACTTTCCGTTTACGCGGCCGCTGGATGGCTTGCCGGTGCGGCTGGTGCCGCGCTAACTCAAAACAGCGTGTAGATGAACGGCGCAGCGGCGGTTCCACCGAGGACCACCAGCAAGCCGAGCAGCAGAATTGAGACGATGATCGGCGCCAACCACCACTTCTTGTTGGCCTTGAGAAAGCCAATGAACTCGCCAACGAGCCCGCGCTGCTTGCCCGATGCCTTAGCTAGGAATTCGTCGTCGCCTTTGGGGTTTTCATCTTCCGACATGATCGCCTCTCAATACTGATGGAAATAGCTCTCTTTGTCTCGCGCGGCGGGCGCCTCCGCCCAATAGCTAGGCGCGTTCGGCTCGTAACCCCGGTGCATCGGGTCCCGCCCAAGAATCCGGAAAAGGACTGCAATAGGTCCGATAATCAAAAAGAACAGCGTTCCCATGATCACATAGGAAAGCACGAAGCCAATGGGAAACGCCAGCAAGGTCAACCCGACGTAGAGAAGTCGGTTGGCCCGCGGAGCAACCAGCGAGAACAAGGCTGCAATCGTCCCCAGCGCCGCAAAGGTCGTCACCAGCGGCATGCGTGCCCCACCCAAACCGAACGAAAAAATCAGCTTCTCGTAGTAAGCAAGGGCCGCCAGGATGCCAAAGCCGACGAACGCAATCCAGCCAAATTGCCGAAGGGTCTTGGTGTCCGGGTTGAAATTGATTTCGACGAGCTTGCTCATGACTAATCCAGTGCGAACTGCTTCAAGTAGGC
>JABDJF010000646.1 GCA_013002645.1 Myxococcales bacterium | reverse complement strand
CATCGACCCGAAGTCGGGGAAGGTCAAGCGCTTTTCCGTTCCGAAGGGCGCAAAGCACATCTGGGCGCTGCACTACGACAAGAGGCGCAGCCGCTTGATTGCAGGAACGGGCCCTGAAGGCAAGCTGTTCGCCATCGATCCGATCGGCCGCGCGAAGCTGCTCTTCAAGTCCGATGCATCGCACATCATGGCGCTCTCCGGAGACGACAAAGGGACCATCTATGCCGGCACGAGTGACCAGGCAGTGGTTCTTCGGATTGCGCCGAACGACCAGGCCACGGTGGTCCATGACTTCCCTGGGAACGAGGTCACGGCCATCGACTTCTACGACGGGCAGCTCGCGGTCGCCTCCAACAAGTTCAAGACCGCCCCTGGTAGCCAGTTCAAGGCGTCGAGCAGAAAAGCCCCTGCTTCAGCCGGTCCGGTCACCCGCCCGCGCGCTGGAACCGGTCAGGTTTGGCGCGTTGGCGCCGAGGGGCGAGCCGAGATGGTAGTCAGCCGCAAAGAC
Source organism: Myxococcales bacterium (assembly GCA_013002645.1). Taxonomy (GTDB): domain Bacteria; phylum Myxococcota_A; class Polyangia; order Polyangiales; family Houyiibacteriaceae; genus SG8-38. Next base: position 3,578 of record JABDJF010000646.1, on the reverse strand, counting down.
ACGCACTTCACCGCGATTCAGTGGGGAACGGACGGGGCGATCTACGCGGGCGGTGGGCACGAAGGCCGCATCCTGCGCGTGGAGCCGGACTCGAGCTACTCGATCTGGGTGGACGTCGAAGAACGGCAGGTCCTTGCGCTGAACCTGCGCGCCAAGAGCCCATCGTTCGTCACGGGTGACGGCGCGGCGCTCTACCGCGTGAAATCGAGCAAGCGGCGCAACGCCATCTGGACGAGCAAAGCGCTCGACGCGCGCTTCGCGTCGAAGTGGGGCCGGCTCACGTGGCGCGGCCGAGGTCGCTTCGTGTTCCAAACCCGCTCGGGCAATACCAAAGAACCCGGAGACACCTGGAGCGGCTGGTCGAAGGATCTCAAGCAGCCCGGCGTGGTCTCGAGCCCGGCCGGGCGCTTCATTCAAGTTCGCGCCAAGCTTCCAAACGACGACTCCGCGGTGCTTCGTGCCGTACAGATCTTTTATCTTCCTCAGAATCAACGTGCACGCGTGTCCAACGTGCAAGGCAGCAGGCCCCCGCCCAAGCGAGGCGAAGCCCCACGGCAACCGCTGCCTCCAACGACCCTGCTCAACCTGAGTTGGAAAGCCAACAACACCGATGGCGATTCCTTGCGTTACCGCATCGCGTATCGCGAAGAAAGCCAGTCGACCTGGCGCGACATGTTTGCCGAGGACACTGTGCTGAGGGAGGCCAAGTTCACTTGGGACACCGGCAGCATTCCGGACGGCTACTACGTGGTGCGCGTGGAGGTCTCCGACGAAGAGTCGAACCCGGAGCGGCGCACCTTACGATCGAGCGCGACGTCGGAGCCCATGGTCGTCGACAACCATCCGCCGCGTCTCGAAAAGCTCAAAGTCGGCAAGGGCCGCGTGGTCGGCAGAGTCGTCGACGCGCTCGGACCGATCGCGCGCATTCAAATCTCGGTGGACGCGGGCCCCTGGCGGGATGTATTCCCGACCGACTCCGTTCTCGACAGCGCGGATGAGCGCTTCGACGTTCCCCTGGGGGCGATTTCGAGTAATAGCCCTATCGTTGCCGTCCGCGCCTTTGACGCCTCGGGCAATCAGGCGAACCGTGAAATTACGGTGAAAACGGGCAGATAGCCGCTGGGCCGACGGCGCCGAAAAGCCCTCGCGTATTCGCGACGCGGGCATCCTTTGTTTTATCTGATAACCTGTTCCCTTACTTTGTTTCACTTGGTTGTAGATCCGGGGGAAGTCGTGGTACACACGCGCACGCAAAAAGGGGCGACGTGGATCCGGCATATTCCGGACCTTAAGGAGAAGAACGTATGAAGATCAGCAAACTAGCTTTAATCGCACTGCTCGGCGGTGTACTCATGGCCTTCGGCTGCAGCGAGGATAGCAGCACGACACCCGCAGGCGGCGCGGGTGGCGAAGGTGGCATGGGCGGCAGTGGCCCACTTGCCTGCGCAGAGGTTGATCCCTCCTGCACCAACGGCGACGTCGAAGCCACCGACGAGAACTGTGACCCGGCGCTTCCGGCCCCGCCGACGGCCGATGTCTGCGACGGCACCGAGAGCCTCGTGAATCCCACCGAGTGTACGACGACCGGAACCACGGTCACCCACCAGCTGACTCAGCTGGCAATCCTCGCCGACTGCAACGCCGGCTACGACCTCGACGGCTGCGCGGGCGTCAGCTGCCTCAACGGCGGCCTGGCACCAGGCGAAGGCACGAACGGCGTGGACAACGCGCTTGCCGGCTTGGCTCCGACACTGACGACGGTCGGCGGTAACCTCGGCGGCGTCAACCAGGCGTTCTACGACGCGGTTTGCTCCGGCGTCATCGACCTCGGCCTCGTCGTCGACGCGAACCTCGAAGAGGGCTGCGCGACCGTCGAGCTGCTCGTCGGCGGCACGGCGGCTGGCACGGTTCTGTTGAACGTTGGCCCCGTCGTGGACGGTGCGGTCTGCGCCAGCGGCGCACTTGGCGCTCTCCCGATCTCGATCGGCGAGCCCGGCATGGCTATCGACGGTGCGATTGGAAATACGGTTCTTCGTGTCTCCATCACGCCTGACGCGGGCTTCTCGAACGGCACGCTTGGCGGAACGGTCGACGCTGCTACCGCGGCCGGCATCGCAGACGCGCTGATCGACGGAGGCAGCGCGGTCGTGGCCCAGGTTCTCGACATCAACGATGACCTCTCGGGCGATGTGGGGACGGCGTGTAACGCTCTCTCGCTGACCCTGACGATCGGCGGCGTGGTCGACGCAGGCGGCGCGGGCGGCGCGGGCGGCGCGGGCGGCGTAGGCGGCGCAGCGCAGCAGTAACCGTCTAGACCTACAGTGCAAACACGACGAAGGGCGGATGCCGAGAGGCGTTCGCCCTTCGTTTTGTGAGTCGCGCCTAGGAGAACCGGCCGACTTTGAGTCGATGCATGACCGCGAGCTTCTGCCGCGCTTTGTAAGCCTGGTGGCTTGCATCGCCCGCTTCATTGCTCTCGTCGGTCGCGCGATCGAGAATTTGAAACTCGGTCTGAACGAAGATGGTATGGCCGAGCTCCGGAGCCCCAGGCGGCGCGGCTGCCAGAACCTTGTCCGGAACTCGGACCGGCACGTCGGCGACGAAGTGGACAACGCGGTAACTTGGCGCAGTGAAGCGATTGTCGATCGGGGACAGGCCATCCTCTAGATCGAGCGGCAGCTGCATGTGGGGGATGTGCTTCGAAAGCGCCGGCTCCGACCGGCAGTACTCGTGAAAGCGCGCCAGCGTATTGGTAGACTGGCCCGGAATGACGAAGTTGAAAGGCACGATGCTGCGCTGAACGTAGTTCAGGACCGGGAAGATGTCGTGCGAGCTGCGAGTCACGATTCGAAAGCGCACCTTGTCGTAGATCTGAGACGCGCTGACCTCGGGCTTCGACAAGAGCTTGGTGTAGAGGGAATCCTTGTTCTTGCGCCCGCCGATGAACTCGAGAATTGGAAAGTCGTTGGCGAGGGCAGACGCCATGACGTGGTAGACCTTCTGCTCCACCCACTGAAAGACCTCCTCGTCCGCGGTCGGCAACAAGAACAGGAGCTCTCGGGCCTCGAGGTGGTGGATGATGTGCATCACCTTCAAGATCGCGCAGGCACAGATCTGCCGATGCCCCTTCGAAGACGCGAGCATCAAGAGCCCGACGAGGTCCCGCTTCGCCACCGGCTTTGGAACCGGAAAATCGAAGTGGCCGCGGAGGTAGTCGATCGCCGCTTCCTTTACCTGCAGCACGCGGGCTACATCAGCGGGATCGTCTGGGTCGATCTCCTGAGCTCGCACGAAGGCCTCCGCTTCAGAGTCATCGGCGAAATTGAGCCGGTGCCAGTCGACGACCGAGCCACCGCGCAAGAGCACCCGAATGGCTTCGAGGTCGGCCAGGCTGAAGTCCTCGAGAGTGCGGAGCTCCGGGATCATCACAGCTAGGGCGACCGCTCCAAGAGGATGGTCCCGACGAAAATCCCCACGCTCACGAGCAAAACGAGCGCATTGAACGCGAGCCCGCCGTGACAGCCGCCAATGGCGGCCAGTCCGAGCAGCCCCGCTCCCCCTATCGATCTCCGTCCCAG
>JABDJF010000616.1 GCA_013002645.1 Myxococcales bacterium | reverse complement strand
AGGTTGATCTGCTCTGTCGGGTCCTCGGCCAGGTTGAACAGCCAGGTTTTTTCCTGACGCTCGTTGACCTGGAGCTTCCAGTCACCCGCGCGCACGACCTTGTAGAAGCCGCTCGACCAGAAGATCGCGTCATCGGGACGCTCGATCGCGCCTTCGCCCATGGCGACCGGCAGCATGTTGCGCCCATCGATCTCGACGCCCGGCGGCAGCGGTGCGCCAGCGGCGGCCGCCAGGGTCGGCATCACGTCGATATGGGCGACCGGCGTCTCCACGACCGTGCCGGGCGCGATGCGGGCCGGCCACTTGACGAACATCGGCACACGGATGCCGCCCTCGAACAATGTGATCTTCCAGCCGCGATACGGCGAGTTCACCTCCGGCAGGCCGAGGTAGCCCGCGCCGCCGTTGTCGGAGGAGAAGACGATCAGGGTGTTGTCCGCGAGGCCCTCTTTTTCGAGCGTGTCCATCACGCGTCCCACGCTCCGGTCGATCGAGCGGAGCATGGCGGCATACACGCGCAGGCGACGGGGCTCGATGTCGCCGACGGCTTCGTAATCTTCGCGCGTCGCCTGGAGCGGCGTGTGAACGCCCCAGTGTGCGAGATAGAGGAAGAAGGGCCGGTTCTTGTTCGCCTCGATGACGTCGAGCGCCTCCTCGGTCCAGTAGTCCGTGAGGTAGCCGCCCGGCTCGAAGGGCTCTTCAGAAAACTCCTCGCCCGCGCGGTCGAAGTCGACGGCAAACTGCATCCGAGCCCAGAGGAACTTGTCGATCGGATCGAACGGCAGCTTGGCGTTGACGGTTTTCGGATCGTCCTCCGGAAGGTAGAGGCCGCTGGCCATGAGCAGGCTTTCATCGAAGCCCTGGGAAGCCGGGCGGAACGGCGCCGAGCGCCCCAAGTGCCACTTGCCGATGTGGACGGTGTGGTACCCGGTCTCCTTCAGCACCTCCGCGATCGTCACTTCCTCGCCGGGCAGGCCCATGTCTTGAAACGGCGGCGCGGTCATGGCCGCCCGGTAGTTCCACACCGGTCGGGGGAGTTCGGACCCCTGACGCTTTGCCTCCTTCAACATGTCCGCGGCGAACATGCCGACGATCGGGGCCATGCCGGGGGGCGTCGGCGTGTACTCGAAGCCTGTGCGCGTTGGATAGCGGCCCGTCATCAGCATGGCGCGCGAGGGGGCGCAGGTGCCGGTGCCGGAATACGCCTGCGTGAACACCGCCCCTTCCGCAGCGAGCCGGTCGATGTTGGGCGTCGGAACGCGTCCGCCGGCCACCCCGCCGCCAAAGGTCGAGATGTCGTTGATGCCGAGATCGTCGACGAGGACGAACACGACGTTCGGCGGGCGTTCGGGCATCGGCGTCTCGGCCTCCATCGGTCCTCGTTGCCATTCGATCGGCCGGTTCTCGGCCACGGCGACCTTGCCTGCCTCGTGGACGAGATACACCATGATTGCCTTGCGGTTCAGGTAGGCAACGCTGGCGACTGCAACGGCCAGGACAACGGCGGCGCCTAGTGTGCGTTTCAGCATCGGATAGCTCCTTGAGGTTCCTCGAGGGGAGTGCTTTGGAGCGGACGTGGGTTGCGAATCACGACCGCTTGTAGGTCACGCGATAGCGCACGGGCGTCGAGAGGCGCTGCGCTGTGAATTGAACGTCGAGTACGAGGCGCTGGGCGTCCTCCGACGGGCGGTAGGTCGTCGTGCGGCCTCCGTTGTCGCCCTCCATCGTGATGACGAGGTTTCCGTTTTGACGGGTGGCGCGGGCGCTCCCGCGGCGGCCCTCAGACTCGACGGGCACGGCCGGCCCCCCGACCTCGAGAAAAACGGTCTGCCCGCGGCCGGTGAGCTCGATGTGGTCGCCAGCGACCACGATGCGCACCTTCTTCGGTGGGGTGGTCCGCTCTTCGAGGCGCTCGCGGGCACGAGATTGCATGAACGATGGCAGGTCTCGGGTGGCTGTCTCGATTGCAGCGCGTCGTTCGGCCGTCTCGGCACTGGAGCTAGCGAGCTTCCAGCGCCCGTTGAGCAGCCCGTACTGAGCTTGGGCCGCAGAACTGGCGACGCCTCCGGCGATGACGAGTACGAAAAGGAAAAAGGGAAGTGCGTGTCGTGTCATTGGGTCACCTCTGTGGTTGTGGGTCATGCATGCTTTGTAGGCCGGACCCAGCCGTACGTCTGTGGGCTCTTGGCTGCGTTTCGTTGCGAAGCGTAAAGTCGCTCGCGTGGCCGATTGGATGTGCTTATCTATGGGCTGAGCGCCATGGATACCGACAAGGCACACTTGCTCATCGTGGAAGACGACGACCAGCTCGCCGAGCTACTGATCGAGTATCTCGGCCAGCAAGGGTTCGAGCTGTCGCGCGTGGCATCGGGAGACGTGGCCGCGGAGAAGATTCTGAAGACGAGGCCCGACCTGGTGATTCTCGATTTGATGCTACCCGGAGCAAACGGCCTCGACGTGTGCCGGGAGGTTCGCGATTCATATTCGGGTTCCATCCTGATGCTCACCGCGAGCCAAAGCGAAGCCGACCATGTAGCTGGCTTGGAGCTCGGCGCGGATGATTTCGTCAACAAGCCGATCGAGCCGCGCGTGCTCTTGGCGCGAATCCGCGCTCAGCTGCGAAGGCTGAACGGCGGCTCGGATGCAAAGAGTGATGACGAAGGTGGAATCCTCCGTGTGGGATCTCTTCAGGTCGACATCGCGTCCCGGGATGTGAGCGTCGAGGGTGAGCTCGTGCCGCTGACCACCATGGAGTTCGACGTTCTGCTCCGGCTGGCCCTAGAGGCAGGGAGCGTGGTCAAGCGCGACGACCTCTACACCCAAGTCATGGGCATCGAGTACGACGGCATCGACCGCGGCATGGACGTGCACGTGAGTCGCATTCGACGCAAGCTACAACGAGCTGGCTTCGACTCGAGCCGACTCAAGTCCGTGCGCGGCGTGGGCTACCTCTTGGCGAGCCGATGAGACGCTCCTTCCTAAAATTGATCGTCAGCAGCGTGCTGCTCTGTTGGGCTGCCGGATTCGTCGCGATGGTCCTGTACGCGCGGAACCAATCGTGGCTCGACGATCGAGCACGGCGCGACGGCGTGTTCTTGGCGTACGAGCTGCTCGATCAGGCGCCCGCGCAGAGCCGGGCCGAGCGATTGAGCGAGCTACAGCAACACTTCTCGGTCGACTTCACGCTCATCTCACTGGACGAGGTCGAGCGCCGGGTCGGCCGATCGGTGAGTCCCGGCGAAGAGGTTCCGCAGAGGGTCTCGCCGCGCGAGGAGTGGTATTTCTTGGTGTTCGATGACGGACAGGGCGCGCTTGCAGCGGGGCCGGTCCATCCTGCCATTCCACCCGGTGTTCTTCCCGTCGGACTGATTCTCGCCATCGTCGGGTTGCCCTTGGTCGCCGGCCTGATCGCGCTTCGCGTGGAGAAACGGCTCACGAAGGTCGAGCGCGCAAGCCAGGCGCTTGCGGTTGGCGACCTCAGCGTGCGTGTGGACGACCCGCCCGGCTCACCGGACGAGCTGGCGGCGAGCTTCAACGTCATGGCGGAACGCGTCGAACGCTTGATCCGAAGTCGCGACGAGCTCGTGCAAGCGGTTTCCCACGAGCTCGGCTCGCCGCTTTCTCGGCTCCGCTTCCACATGGAGCTACTGGAGAATCAACCCGACGCGCGGCGTGAAGAACGCCTCGATGCGATGACGCGCGAGCTCGACGCGCTCGATGAGCTCGTTGCCGAGCTTCTGAGCTATGTCCAGTCCGACGAGCTCGAGCTCGAGCGGCACGCGTTTGATCCGAACCGCGGTCTCGGCGATCTCGCCGAGCTGGCCAGACTCGAAGCATCCGAAGACCGGGCGGTGGAGGTCGGTCTGGCGGTGTCCGGGGGTGCCAGCGTCTTTGCCGATCCGCGTCTCTTCCAAAGAGCGGTGGAGAACATTCTCAGAAACGCGATGAAGTACGCCCGCGGGAACGTGCTGCTCGAGCTCACGCAGGAGGATGAGCACGTGCGGGTGGCAGTCCATGACGACGGGCCCGGCATTCCGGAAGAACTCCGAGAGAAAGTGATGATTCCATTCTTCCGGCTCGAAGCCGATCGAGATCGCAAGACTGGGGGAGTGGGCCTCGGTTTGGCGATCGTCAGCCGCATCGTGCACCGACACGGCGGCCGCCTCGCGATCGACAGCTCTCCGCTCGGGGGCGCAATGGTCGCAACGTGGTGGCCGAGACCTGAAACGCACAGGTAACAGTTGAGCTGAGCGTCTTGCCAAAGCGTCCGATCACTGACATTGACGTCGGCGAGAGGTCGATCGCAGATGAACATCGTCAACCGCTGTGAGCTGCCGCATGCTTTCGGCCGCCGCGTCCCGGTCGCGTTGCTCGGCCTCGTCCTGTGCGGTGGCTGCACCGAAAAGCACGAGGCGACTCAGCCCTCGCCGTCGAGCACCGAAGCAGCCCCCGAAAAGGAAAGACCCATGAACCCGAATGTGGGCCAAGTCCACCTTCACCCGAAGCTTCGAGCGTACGTCGAACAGGTGGTCGAGGCGGGGTTCGATTCGATCCCCGAAGAGCGAAAGAAGAGGCTCCGCCGGCTTGCGCGCTTCGTCGAAGAGAAGCGAGCGGCCGCCGAGTCGGCCGACCTCACCTACATCTGCACGCACAACTCGCGACGCAGCCACATGAGTCAGCTGTGGGGTGCCACCGCGGCGGCGTGGTACGGCATCGATGGTGTGAAAACCTTCTCTGGGGGGACCGAGGCGACGGCATTCAACCCACGAGCTGTTGCGGCACTCGAGCGTGCAGGTTTCGAGATCGAGAATCCGGGTGGCGAGAACCCTCACTACCGCGTCACGTACGGCCCCGATGCTCCGGTCATGGAGTGCTTCTCCAAGAAGTACGACCATTCGTTCAATCCAGCCAAAGGATTCGCCGCGGTGATGACTTGCTCGCGAGCGGATGAGAGCTGCCCGGTTGTCATGGGCGCTGATCTGCGTGTCGGAATTCCGTATGACGATCCCAAAGCGGCCGACGGGACTCCCGAGGAGAGCGCGCGCTACGACGAACGCTGCAAGCAGATCGCCACCGAGATGCTCTACCTGTTCTCTCGAGTCGAGGCCTGAGCAGGCAAGAAGCTCACCGCACCGACGCCGAGCCTGTCCCCCTTCCCGTCGTCGGCTCGGACGAAGCCGCCGGCTCCGAAGCTCGGTAGGTCGATCAGCTTGCCTTGTGCGTGCTCGAGGAGGAGGTCGTCGATCATCTTGGGGGTCCCCCGACTCGGCCACGACTTGCCCCGTCCAATGTGGGCAGAGTTGGCGTCTTGAGTCGTCGAACACATCGGCGCCTAGCGGGGTCGACGCAACCTGTACTCAAGCCGGTTCCTCGCCGGCGAGCGGTGTCAGTGCCCGGCGCCTGAACCGACCTCGGGGTTCGGGTCGGTCGACGGAACAGGCACCGGCACCGGGACGGGCGCCTTGTCGGGGATGAGGCGCATCATGCCCTTCGCCATGTAAGTAGTGAACGGCAGCGCGGCCAAGACGCCGAAGCAGTTGAACATCACGTGGGCGTGCGCGATCTGCTTTGCGATGGCCGCGTCGTCGTCGCCGGGCGACATCGATTGCGCGATGGCGGCGAGCTGGTCCGCGAAGCCAACGAGGAGAAGCACGTTGAAGACGTTGAAGAGTAGCTGAAAGACCCCTGTTCTGACCGCTGCGCGAGTCTGCCCAATCGTCGAAAGCAGGGTGTCGACGCAGGTGCCGAGCTCCGCACCCATCATGATCGCCACACCGGCGGGCAGCGTGATGGCGCCTTGCCCCGCCAGGATGATCACGACGCCCATCGTCGCGGAGGAGGACTGGATGATCGCCGTAATCGTCGCACCGATCAGGATGCCGAAGAACGGGTTCTCCATCTGCTCAATCGCCTCGATGAACGGTGGCCAATGGCGGATGGGCGCCATCGTGGCTTCGATGTGCTCGAGGCCAAGAAACACGAAACCGAGCCCCATGATCGCGGTTCCCCAGGCCCTAGCCCTCTCGTTCTTCACGACGAACCGCATCACCGCGCCGATGACGAGCACAATCCCGAAGAAGTCCGTCAGCCCGAATGCGATGATTTGGCTCGTGAGTGTCGTGCCGATGTTCGCGCCCATCACCACGCCTAGCGAGTTGGCGAACTTGAGCAGCCCCGCGCTCACGAGGCCCACCGTCATGATGGTCACGATCGACGACGAGCCCACGACCCCGGTCGACAAGGCCCCGGTCGCGACGGCGGACACCCGGTTCTTCGTGAATCGTTCGAGAATGGCCCGCAGCTTGTCGGCCGCGGCCTCCCGCATCCCGAGGGTCATCTCGTAGACGCCGAAAAAGAAGATCGATAGGCCGGCGCCGAGCCCGATCAGCATCTCGAAGGCGTTGAGCTCGTCCACTGCGCGTAGGGTGGACCGCGCGGACACACCTCAGGTGGCGTCAAAGTGACGTGGGCGTGACGGAATCACGTCTCAGCCAAGAGCGTTGGCGCAGTGGGCGTGCTGCGTCGCGAGCATTTCTTAATCCAAATCCTGCCGCCCGGCGTAGCCACTCTGAATCGGGAGGAAGAGGATGCTCAGCTCAATCGAAATCGGTGCTTACAAGGTCAAGCTCATCGCTGCTGCACTCGCGCTTTTCGGGGTCGCGGCGGTCCTCATGGGGTCGTCGGCCCCCGGCGCCACGTCGCCCGCGCTCCGAGGAGAGTGGAGCGTCTATGTCGACCCCGCTCCCACGGCCTGCGGAGGTAGCGGTCGGCGACGATTCTCGTTGACCGTCGAGCCGGACAGCATCGTCGTGACCAAGGTCGGAGCGGTCGATAGAGAAGGGCTTCGCGCCCTCGCTGAGGCCAACGAGCTCCGCTTCGACGTGCGGTACACGAACGCTGCTGACGTCGAGACCCTCGAGAGCGTCGTGCTCAGATTTCAGGACGGGGTCATGACCGGAACCTCATCTTTCACCGAGGTTCGCGGGAGCAAAACTTGCAGCGCAACCGCGCCGGTTTTCGCGACTCGCTGACCGAGTCCCCAGGAGCTCCAAATCCGAGCGGAACACTCGGCGCTACGACGTGCCAAGATTCCATCGCTGTTCGACCACCTACGCGGACCAGACCTGGGCTGAGTCACCGCCGTACGCGCGGACCTCGAGCGAGCCCGTGCGTACAGTGGTCGTCGTTGGCCCGGGTGCCAGGTCTTCTGAGTGGCCTTCCCAACAAGCGTTGCGAGGAGCGCCAAGTCGTGACTCGCACAACACGAGGCAGCTTGGATTTTGACGCGTATTTGACGCGAAGATGTGAAATGGCCTGATATTGGGTGACGGTCCCGATCGCCAGCCAGTGCGTCTAAGTCTCAGTTATCGTTTGCAAAGTGTCTCGAATGTTGGGGTTGACTGAAACTAAGAAATTGGTCGTTGCAGAGCTCATAACCCGAAGGTCG
>JABDJF010000614.1 GCA_013002645.1 Myxococcales bacterium | reverse complement strand
AGCGTACTGAGAGCGAGCACTCGTTCACCAATCATACTGGTCAAAGCCGTGACGCACGCGAGCGGGATCGAGCAAAGCACGATCCAACCGAGCGATTGGAGCGAGTCGATGGGAGCCGACAAAACCGGCAAGAGCCGCTGTGCGTCAACGGAATTCAGCGTGCCCACGAGGGCCACGCCCGCTGAGCTTTGTTCGAGGGCATAGCCGAGTGTCGGGATCGACAGCGACACTGCCTCATGCCACGCGATCTGAAGCGCGCTCGCAAATACGACAACGGCGGTCGCCGCAGCCAAGTGCGAGCTGAGTGGGGGGGGGGAGTCCAATCGGGGGGGAGTTTATGATAAAAGGCAAACATGAACGAGCCGAAATCGCGCGCTAATGGTTGGAAGCGCTCTGCTCCGTTGGCGCTCGCCGTGGTCGTTCTCGCGCTGGTGGTCGGCGCCTCGCTGCGTGCGCGCACGCTCCAAGGATGGCGCGGGACGTACTTCCCGACGCGAGACCTCGCCGGGACACCCCACGTTAGACGCGATCCAAGCGTCGCCTTCCGCTGGTACGATGAATCGCCAATGCCTGGCTTTCCTGCTCACGACTTCTCAGTCCGATGGGAAACCTGTTTGACCGTGGGCGACGAAAAGAATCTCGAGCTCTACATCGGGTCGGACGACGGCATCCGAATACGTATTGACGGAAAGACGATCATCGATCGCTATCATCTGCGATCGTTCACAGCCGACAACGTGCCTGTCAACCTCGCTCCCGGCGAACACTATGTGGTCGTCGAGTATTTCAACGGGCCCGCGGAAGCTCACGCCGTTGCCCACTTCCAGGAGGCAGGGTTCGTCCCAAAGCCTCTGACCATGGACCACTACCGCCTCCCAAATACCAGTTCTGGCGGGGGAGACCCTTGCGGTCGCTAGATCACGACGAAAACGAGAAAGAGCTTCGCGGCCGACGGCGAATGCTCGGTGACGCGATTGCGCTGCTCTGCACCTTGGCTTGACCGGGCGGCGACCGCGTAAGCGAGTGCCGCGCCTTGGCCGACTCGACCCCTTCCATCTCCATCGTGATCCCCGTCTACAACGAAGAGGCGATTCTTCGTTCCGCAGTGGTCGACCTCGTCGACCGGCTGAGGGCCGTGCCCTGGACGTACGAGATCTTACTCGCGGAGAAGGGCTCGACCGATCGGACCATCGAGATCGCGACGTAGCTTGCTCACCGCTTCGAATCGGTGAGGTGCCTTCACTGCGACGAGCCGAACTACGGCAAGGCGCTCAAGGCAGGGATCCTCGAAGCGCGTGGTGACCTCGTGATTTGCGACGAGATCGATCTTTGCGATACGGACTTTCACCAGCGCGCCATGGCCGAGCTGTCCGACCCGAAGGTCGACGTCGTCGTCGGCTCCAAAGCGATGCCAGGGGCGATTGACGCCCGTCCCTACTACCGGCGACTCGGCACGCTGGTCATCAACGGGATGCTGAGGGCGGCGCTTGGTTTCAATGGGACCGATACTCACGGCCTCAAGGCGTTCCGCCGCACCTCCGTCCGGCCGATCGCGCGCGCCTGCCAGATCGACCGTGACCTTTTCACTTCGGAGCTCGTCATCCGCGCCGAACGGGCCGATCTCTGTGTCGTCGAAATCCCGATCCGCGTTCTCGAAAAACGGCCGCCCTCGGTGGGGCTGGTCCGGCGCGTCCCCCACGTACTGAAGAACTTGGCCAAGCTCTTCATCGCCGTTCGAATCAAGGGGTGAGCTTGAAGCTCTCTTCGCCCATCGGGCGCCTGCCGAGAGCCGAATTGCGCGGCAGCAAGCTGAGATGAGCGATTCGACTGACATTGGCGAAGTCTGCGGTCGGGAAGTGACCGAAAATATTTGAAGATGGGTCTGTCCCAGGTTAGCGAGGTCGCCATCATCGGGTTCCGGCTCGGGTTGCTGTCGATTGCTGTGGGGCTGTTTACGCTCGTGTTGCCGGCTGGATGCGAGGTCGACGACGATGGCGATGATCCCGTCGTGGACGCCGGACCCGATGCAGGGCCGGACGCCCGACCCGATGCAGGTCCAGACGGCGGGCCCGACGCAGGTCCAGACGGCGGGCCCGATGCAGGACCCGATGCGGGGCCCGACGGCGGCATGGTGGTCCCCGGATTGCTGACCGACCCGACGGACGACTGCTCCGGCGGGCCTTGCGATCCGGAAATGGACATCACCGAGGTGGAAGCGTCGTGTACGGGTTCGTTATTTTACCTCGACCTCGCGACTGTCGGCGGCATCTCCAACACCATGCCTCCGGGCAAAGTGTATCGCGCCGGCTGCAGCATGAAAGACGCCGAGATCGCCACGCAGATTGTCGAGTTCAAATGCATCTATCGCAACGAAGGTCCTTGGGACAACCAGTTCATCACTACGCTCAACGGGGTGGACCTCACGATTGGCCCAGACGAGGGGTGCAACGTGCTCGGCGGCAAGCTCAGGATGGCGATCGACTCGAGTCAATTCGGCTTCGATATCACGGTCGGCAGTTGTTCCTCGGGGGTGTCCGAGGGGCCCGGAACGACCGTCAACGATTTCACGGGAAATTTTCCCTTCGACACCGCATGCACGCAATGATCGCCGTTCAGTAAGCGGTCGCGCCCGACACTACGCGGTCTGATAGAGGGCTGCTATCCCGTTGGGATTCGGGCACAATAGAGGCGCGGTGCGGAAGGCGTTCTACATTATCAATCCCGCCGGCCACGGCGGCTCGGGGATGCGGACCTGGGAGGAGTTCAAAGCGCTCTGGCGGGATCCCATCGCCGACGAGGACGTGAGGATCACCGAGCGACCAGGACATGCGAGAGAAATCGCGGCAGCAGCGAACGGCTACGACACGCTGGTCGCGGTTGGCGGTGATGGAACTGTCGGCGAGGTGATTTCAGGCGTGATGGATCACGAACAGGCTGGGCCGCACGTGGCAATCGTGCCTGGAGGCACCGGCAACGACATCGCGCGAAACCTGGGTATGGGCACCGTCGATGCAGCAGTCGCTGCGCTTCGCGACGGCGTGCCCAAAACGGTCGACATCGTGGACGTCGAGTGCCAAGTCGAAGGTCGACCGGAGCACAGGTTCGCCCTCCTATACGGAAGCGCTGGCTTTTCAAGCCTCCCCCTCGTCAAGCCGTGGATCAAGCGCTGGTTGGGCGCAGCCATTGCGTACAACGAAGCGACCTTCCGGAGCATTCTCATGTTTCAGCCTCCGGTGATGAAGGTCCGATTGGCTCAGAGATGCTTCGACGGGCGCTCGTGGATGGTGATCGCTGGAAACGCCGAGCGAACGTCGGGCGGGAGCGTACGCATGTCGCCGAACGCTCGCACCGACGATGGGCTGCTCGACGTGGCGATCTACCCAAGTCGCAACCGGTTTCTGATGCTCACGCAGTTGTTCCCGAAGATTCCCTCAGGTGCCCAGGTCGAAGAGCCCGACGTTGCGTACTTTCGAACCGCCAGAGTCGAAGTAGACAGTGACCCGCCGTAGATCGTCGAGCTTGACGGCGATCTATTCGGTGAGACGCCTGCCACCTTCCCGGTCGTGCCTGACGCCGTGAAAGTGCTC
>JABDJF010000566.1 GCA_013002645.1 Myxococcales bacterium | reverse complement strand
GCCCTAACCCCATACAAACGCCCCCGCTGGCACTGACGCTGTCACTGCCGCTGCCGCTGCCGCTGCCGCTGTCACTGTCACTGTCACTGGCGCTGTCACTGGCGCTGCCACTGTCACTGGCGCTGGCGCTGCCACCGTCACTGTCGCTGTCACTGTCACTGTCACTGGCGCTGACGCTGTCACCGGTCTTGGGGACACGCTCCCCCCTTTAAACACTCAGCATTTCGGTGACTTGAGAACCACACCGCGAAAACCCGTCCTCGGTGCTAGAACCGGCCTGTGCCCCTTTCCGGCTTTCATCCCGCGGTCGCTAGCTGGTTCGCCCGGACGTTTGGCGAGCCGACGCCACCGCAAGTTGAAGGCTGGCCGGCAATTCGAGAGGGTGCGCACACGCTGATCGCTTCGCCGACCGGGTCGGGCAAGACGCTCGCCGCGTTTCTCTGTGCGATCGATGAGCTGATCCAACGCGGCCTGACCGAGGGCCTGGAGGATCGCGTCAGCGTCCTTTACATCTCGCCTCTCAAGGCACTCAGCAACGACATCGAACAGAACCTCCAGGCGCCGCTCGAAGGGATCCGGGGAGCGCTCGCGGAGCTTGGCTACGACGACGTCGAGATCCGAACCGCCGTACGCACCGGCGACACCCCTTCGCACATGCGAACGAAGATGGTGAAGAAACCACCACACATTTTCGTGACGACCCCGGAGTCGCTCTACATCTTGCTGACCAGCGAAGGCGGGCGCCGGATGCTCTCGGGCGTACGCACCGTCATCGTCGATGAGATTCACGCTGTCGTGACCAATAAGCGCGGCGCGCACTTGGCCCTGTCGCTCGAGCGGCTCGAAGCCCTGGTGGGGCGTGAGATCACACGAATCGGCCTGTCGGCAACGCAAAACCCAATCGAAGATGTGGCTCGCTTCCTGGTTGGCGCCCGCGGCTCAGGTCGCGACGATGGCCCAAGCTGCCGAATCGTCGACGTTGGGCACCAGCGCGAGATGGATCTCGGAGTCGAGCTACCGGGCTCCCCGCTCGAAACGGTCATGTCGCTCGAAGTCTGGGAGGAGGTCTACGCCAAGCTGGCGGCACTGATCGAAGCCCATCAAACCACCCTAATTTTCGTCAACACGCGGCGTCTTGCAGAGCGAGTGACGCGACATCTGAGTGAGCTGGTCGGCGAGGAAGCGATCACCTCCCATCATGGCAGCCTCGCGCGCGCGCACCGGCTCGAAGCGGAACGGCGCTTGAAGTCGGGCGAGCTCCGCGCCGTCGTGGCGACTGCATCGCTGGAGCTCGGGATCGACGTTGGGGATGTGGATCTGGTCTGCCAGCTCGGCTCGCCGCATTCCGTGGCGACCTTCTTGCAACGGGTCGGGCGCTCTGGTCATTGGCACGGCGGCACGCCGAAGGGCCGGCTCTTTCCAATGAGCCGAGACGACCTCGTCGAATGCGCTGCCCTGATGCGCTGCGTCCAGCGCCGCGAGCTCGACCGGATCGAAATTCCGGAAGGGCCGCTCGACATCCTTGCGCAGCAACTCGTCGCCTCGTCCGCGGCCACCGAAGAATGGAGCGAAGCTGCGCTCTTGGCCTTGGTTCGGCGAGCGTGGCCCTATCGGGACCTCAGCGAGGAAACATTCGGGAAGGTCTTGAACGTGCTCTCGGACGGCTTTGCCACGAGCCGAGGCAGACGAGGCGCTTTCTTGCATCACGACGAGGTCAACCAGCAGATACGCCCGAGGCGAAGCGCGCGCCTCACCGCGATCACCAACGGCGGCGCGATTCCCGACAACTTCGACTACGAGGTGCGCCTCGAGCCCGAGGGCCTTCGGGTCGGTTCGCTGAACGAGGACTTCGCGATCGAGAGCATGGCCGGGGACATCTTCCAGCTCGGCAACGTCTCTTACCGAATTCTCCGAGTCGAACCCGGCGTCGTGCGGGTTGCCGACGCGAAGGGTCAGCCCCCTAGCCTTCCGTTCTGGTTCGGTGAGGCCCCGTCGCGCGCGGATCTGCTCTCCAGCTCGGTCAATGCGATTCGGGCGGGCATCGAAGAACGGCATCGAGACGTCGCAGACGTTGGCGGCTGGCTGCAAATCGACACCGGGATCGGCGAGCTCGCCGCACAGCAGGTCGCGGAGTATCTGGTCGCATCACGAATGGCCCTGGGTACGATGCCGACGCGCGAGACGGTGGTCCTCGAGCGGTTCTTCGACGAAACCGGGGCGATGCACTTGGTCGTTCATTCGCCGTTCGGCAGCCGGATCAATCGCGCCTGGGGCTTGGCGCTGCGCAAACGATTCTGTCGAAGCTTCAACGTCGAGCTTCAGGCCGCTGCGACCGAAGACGCGATCGTGCTCTCGCTCGGCCCTACGCATAGCTTTCCCCTCGAAGACGTCTTCAAATTCCTGCGTGCGGAGAACGTCCGCGACGTCCTGGTCCAAGCCCTGCTCGACGCTCCGATGTTTCAAACCCGCTGGCGATGGAACGTCACCCGGGCCCTGGCGGTCTCTCGATTCCGAGGCGGCAAGAAAGTGCCGCCGCCGTTCCAGCGGATGCAGGCGGACGACCTGCTCGGGCTTTGCTTCCCCGATCAAGTGGCCTGTTTGGAAAACGTCGCCGGTGACCGCGAAGTTCCGGATCACCCACTGGTCCACCAGACGATCGAGGACTGCCTGCACGAAGCCATGGACATCGAAGGGCTCGAATCGCTCCTTCAGCGTTTGCAAGCGGGTGAGCTGACGCTGGTCGCGCGAGATCTCACGGAACCTTCGCCGCTCGCCCAGGAGATTCTAAACGCGAAGCCTTATGCATTCCTCGATGATGCGCCGCTCGAAGAGCGTCGAACACAAGCGGTGATGTCGCGTCGATGGCTCGATCCCAGCCAGGCCTCGGACCTAGGGGCCCTCGACGCCGCCGCCATCGAACGCGTGCGGAGCGAGGCATCGCCCGATCCGCGTGACGCCGATGAAATGCACGATGCCCTCTTGCTGCACTACTGCGTGACCGAGCAGGAGGCGGAGCGGGGCGACTGGCTGGGCTGGTTGCACGGGCTGGTCGAGGCCGGGCGGGCAACCCGTTTCCTGACCGAGGACAGGATGCTTTGGACGGCTGCGGAGCGGGTTCCAGTGCTGGAAGCCACCTGGCCCAAGGGGCGTGCCGAACCGAACGTCTCGGTGCCGCAGCGCCACGTAGCCGAGGGCTGGTCCCGAGAGGACGCCGCGCGTGAAATCCTGCGAGGCCGCTTGCAAGGGTCCGGTCCGACGACGGCAAGCCAGCTCCTGGGCCTGCTAGGCTTGGAGCCGGGTTTGGTCGACGCAGCCCTCGCCGCGCTCGAAGGAGAGGGCTTCGTCCTTCGCGGAACCTTCACGCCCAACTCGAACGATGTCGAATGGTGCGAGCGCGGGCTGCTCGCGCGAATTCATCGCTACACACTCAATCGGCTGCGAAAAGAAATCGAAGCCGTCTCGGCCGCGGACTACATGCGGTTCCTTCTCGGCTGGCAGCACGCCGCGCCAAGCGCTCGAATGGAGGGCCCCGAAGGCTTGGCCGGGATCCTCGAACAACTCGAAGGCATCGATGCCGGCGCGGCGGCTTGGGAAGCCGACCTCCTGCCCGTGCGTATGGAAGGCTACGACCCAACCTGGCTCGATCAGCTGTGCATCTCCGGTAGGGTGACCTGGAGCCGGCGCACGCCACCGACTGGCCGCGCGTCGAGCCCGATCCGAACGAGCCCCATCGCGTTTTGCCGCCGAGGACAGACTCGCACCTGGCGCTTCCGCTCGCTGGCCGAGGAGCCGACCTCCGCAGACGCGGCTCGGGCCCTAGAGATGCTTCGAGCGTCCGGCGCGAG
The DNA here is from genome assembly GCA_013002645.1 of Myxococcales bacterium. Lineage (GTDB taxonomy): Bacteria > Myxococcota_A > Polyangia > Polyangiales > Houyiibacteriaceae > SG8-38. The sequence continues at coordinate 393 of JABDJF010000566.1, read as the reverse complement.
CTTCTTCGACGACATCGTTCAACACACCGGCCTGCTGCCAACGCGCGCCGAGACGGCCCTCGGCGAGCTCGTGTCGCTTGGCTTGGTGACCTCGGATGGCTTCACCGGATTGCGGGCGCTGCTGGCGCCCGATGCGAAGCGTCCGCGTGGCGGTCGGCGCGCGCTGGCGGCTTACAGCATGGAGGCTGCAGGCCGGTGGACGGTCTTGCCCGACGCCACGGACGATCACGAGGTCGAAAGCGTCGCCTGGACGCTGCTTCAGCGTTGGGGCGTCGTGTTTCGCCGACTCCTCGATCGCGAGGGCGACCTGCCCCCTTGGTATACGATCCTGCGGGTGTACCGTCGGCTCGAAGCGCAGGGCCGGATCCGGGGCGGCCGATTCGTCGCTGGCTT
>JABDJF010000557.1 GCA_013002645.1 Myxococcales bacterium | reverse complement strand
CAGCCAGCTTCCACGGCCAGAGGGTGACGAATCCAACGCCGACGAGCATGATCACCAGGACGTACGAGTAGGGAGAGGCGTAGCCCTGATCGAGGAATGTGGCTGCGATGATGAAAGCAGCGCAGATGGTGAAAATCCCAAAGGTGACGAAGTCAACGTGGCGCTGCAGTGTGACGTTCGCGTTGATCGCCACACCGAGTACGATCGCGGTGCCGATGAACACGATTCTTAGGAACTGTATGGACCAAAAGTGATCCGCGATTGCGAACCACTCGTAAAACATGAACGGCACCTGAATGAGGAGCGTGATCAAAATACCGGTCTTCAGCGCGACGAGGTTCTGCGCGCGTCGGTGCTCCTCGAACGCTTCGAGCTCGTCCGGGCTGGGGTCCGATGTGGGATCGAGTGTTTCCATCCGTCCCGCTACGAAGCCATGGGTCGGCGTTCCCTCACCCGGTCGAGCAATCCTTCCATGATCTTGGAAGGCCAGTTTTCGGCCATGGCCTTTTCCCTCGCGACCGGCGTGGCCCACACGGCGCGGTGCTCTCCGACCGCCAGCTTGGTTTCAGACCCGTCGGGCGCCACCCGGAAATACTGGAAAGAGAGATCCGCCGCGCGCTCGTACAGCGCCACCAAGCGCATCTCCACTCGTACACGGTCAAATGGCATCGCTTCGCGCAGCTGGGTCATTCGGAAGTTGGTACAGATGAGCTCGGAATCGGGCCGACCGCGGAAATCCTCGGGAGAGAGCTCGTAGAAGAATCTGTCTCTCACGCGTCCTTGCCATGCGCCGTAGGTCGCGAAGTAGATATTACCGACGACGTTGCCATCCTCAAAAGAAGTATCGAAGACCTCGTCTGCAAGGAGCAGTCCCGTTGCCCTCGGACCGGGGATTTCCTCGAAGCAACAGGAGCCGTAGTCCGAGGGAGTGCTCGGCGCTCGGGAGGCACCGGAGCTGCGCGGGCCCATGAGCTCCAAGAAACCATAGAAGTAGTCGGGCCATTTCGTCGCACGCACGGCTCCGTCGCGAAGCACCTGCACTGCCGAGATCGTCATGTGGCTCCAGGCGAACATCTGGGGGTCTCCCTCGTTTGGGGCAAACGGGATGGCCCACCATTCGCACACGGCATCGCAGTCGACCGCCGAGGCCCGCTCGACCCAAAGACGTCCCTCGACGATGTCATTGCACCGAGGCGTGCTGAGTATGGTCGTTTCGAATGCGTTGGTTGCCGACGTGATCTCGTTGGAGCGCAGCATGTCGAGGATCTTCACGTAGGCTCCTGGCGTGTTCAGACCGCAGACCTCCCGCATCTGGCCCATCCACTTGAAGAACCGAGTGAAGTAAAGCGAGCGAGTGGCCGATTGAGAGTCTTGGGCGGTCAGAGGAAACCGGAACGCGAACGTGTCTTGGTCCTGATAGCCGTACCGTTTCAGGGAGTGGACGCGATGCGCTTGCGAGGTTCCCCTTGTTTCGCTGTCCTTGGCCACCGCGGGGCGGTCGGACGCTGAGCCGCGCGCAGCAAGCTGGTCGACGCTAGGCCATTCGGGGCGTCGCAGGAGTGTGCGCGCACGGTAGCCGCAGAGCAATTCAACCGGCTTGCCGTCCGTGCTCACCGACGAGATCGACCCAACGTAGGTGTCGCCTTCCTTGGCATCGATGGTGGCTTTGCACACGCGCTTCACGGGCCGCGTTGAACCGGGCTCGATGATGTCCCATCGATCGATTCGCACCGGGAGGCATTGGTCGGGAACCACGCAGAGCTGGAGGCTCTGCAGGAGCGCGTCCCGGAAGTACGGATCGCCGAGTAACCATGTCTCGCCCTCCTGGCCTTGACTCGCTGCAAACAGGCAGTGCTTGGAGTCGAGCGCGTTCACCTCGTCGATGCGCTGAAAGCGCGGGCCCTGGAAGAGGACCGAGCCGTAGAGGTGCGCTCTGGGTTGGATCGGCAGCGCGGCGGTTGGGATTTCGACGGTCTGCTCTCGCGTGATCCGGCTGTCCCGGAGGAGGAAACGGGCCGCGAAGTGGACCTGCTCGAAGCCGGTTTGCTGGCAGCGGATCTTCACATGAACGCATTGGCGATTGGG
>JABDJF010000555.1 GCA_013002645.1 Myxococcales bacterium | reverse complement strand
TACTCGATGCAGCTGCCGGATGACTTCCGCGCCGCGATGAAAGTGTGGCAGCGCGTCACGATGCCCGGGTACCCGAGGCACGCTCGCTACGGCGCGGACGCGGGCAAGGAGAACCCGAGCTTTCTCGACCCGGAGCTCTTCGTCCAGGCGGTCCACGAGCCCGCGCGCGGAGGGTTCAGCCGGCACATGGGGCCGTGGATCGTCGAGATTGCCCCCTCTCCGTCGCCCCTCGATCCAGGTTGGTTTTGCGAAAGGCTCGACGCGTTTCTCGGGGCGGTTCCGCGCGACTTCCCGTTTGCCGTCGAGCTTCGCGATCGGAAGCTGTTGACGCCCGCCTACGCCAACACGCTCCAAAAACACGGCGCCAGCCATGTGTTCAACTACTGGTCCCGGATGCCGCGCATCGCCGATCAAATGCGCGTGACCGGGTTGCTAGAAGCCACGCCGCTGGTCGTTCGGCTGCTGCTCCCTCCCGGGCAGCGCTACGCCGACCTCAAAGAGGCCTATGCTCCGTTCGACCGCTTGGTCGCGCCTCAGCCCGAAATGCGGCAAGACGTCGTTACTCTGGTTCGCGCTGCGCTCGAACGCGACCTCGAGTGCTACGTGATTGTGAACAACAAAGCAGAGGGCTCTTCTCCATTGACCGTCAGGGCCTTGGCCGAGCTGCTCGTCGACTAGCTTGCTCCCCCGAGTAGCGAGGCTATGTTCCTCGCCATGAGCGCGCCCAAGGCAGAAAACCTCACTTGGCACATCGGCGAGGTCGACAAGGACGTCCGCGCGTCCGCGTACGGGCATCGTGGCGCCGTCCTTTGGTTCACCGGTCTTTCCGGTTCCGGTAAGAGCACGATCGGACATCGGGTAGAGCGGATGCTGGTCGAGCGCGGGGCCTTCGCTTACGTTCTCGACGGCGATAACATTCGCCATGGGCTCAACAGCGACCTCGGCTTCGCCCCAGAGGAACGGGCGGAGAACATTCGACGCATCGGAGAGGTTGCGCGGCTTTTTGCAGACGCCGGTGGCCTCGTCCTGTCGGCTTTCATCTCGCCGTACCGCAAAGACCGTGACCGGGTGCGAGGGCTAATGGGCCCGGGCGAGTTCGTCGAGGTGTTCGTCGACACCCCGCTCGAGATTTGCGAGGCGCGCGACCCCAAGGGCCTCTACAAGAAAGCCCGGGCGGGCGAGATTTCGAGCTTCACGGGGCTCGATGCTCCCTATGAAGCGCCGGCGAGCCCGGAGGTCCACCTCGAAACCGAGCATCTCAGCGTGGACGAAGCCGCCGGCCTCGTGGTTCGATATCTCGACGAACAACACATTCTAGGAGAATCCTGATGCCTTCTCGCGAAGAGATGTGGGGGCAAATCCCCGAAGAAGTCGACCTGGTGGTCATTGGCGGCGGCATCACCGGCGCCGGGATCGTCCGAGATGCGGCGCGGCGCGGCCTGCGCGTGGTGCTGTTCGAACAAAACGACATCGCGTATGGGACGAGCTCCCGGTCGAGCAAGCTCATCCACGGCGGCCTCCGTTACCTCGAGAGCTACGAGTTCAGTCTCGTGTTCGAGTCGGTGAGCGAGCGCCGCGTCGTGATGGACCTCGCACCACACCTCGTGAACCCGCTCGCCTTTTTGTTTCCCGTTTATCAGGGCGCGCGCAAGAGCCTGCGCATGATCAGCGCCGGCATGTGGCTCTATGACGGCCTCGCCCTGTTTCGTTCTCCGAGGCGGCACAAGACGCTCAAACCCAGTGAAGTTGCCACAGAGGAGCCGCTGCTCAAACAAGAGGACTTGCAGGGCGCTCCCGTCTACTACGATTGCTCCACCGACGACGCTCGGCTCACCCTCGAAACGATCATCGATGCAACCCGCAATGGCGGGGTCGTGGTCAACTGGGCACGCGTCGAGGCACTCACCAAGGACGACCAAGGCCGCATTTCGGGCGTGGTCGTGAAAAACCAGCGGGACAGAAGCCTTCGGGAGGTGAAGGCACACACCGTCATCAACGCCACCGGTCCGTGGACCGACGAGGTCCTGGCAATGAGTGGTCCGCGAAAGGGCAAGGTGTTGCGGCCGACCAAGGGCATCCACATCGTCGTCGAGCGCGAGAAGCTGCCGGTCGAACATGCAGTCGTGCTATTCCACCCCACCGACAACCGTGTCCTTTTTGCGCTGCCCTGGGGCGAGCGCACCTACGTGGGCACGACCGACACCGACTACGATGGCGCGCCAGGCGAAGAGGCGGCGACGCTGGAGGACGTCGATT
>JABDJF010000545.1 GCA_013002645.1 Myxococcales bacterium | reverse complement strand
GCCACCGCCAACGAAAGAGGTCTGCCCGCCGTGCGCTTCGTCCTGCTCAAGGGTTTCGATGCACGCGGGTTCGTCTTCTTCACGAATTTCGAGAGCGCCAAAGCGAGAGACCTCGACGTGAATCCGCACGCCGCGATGGCGTTCCACTGGCATACGATCGGGGTGCAGGTGCGAATCCGGGGTCCGGTCACCCGGGTTTCCGATCGACGAGCCGATGCCTACTTCGCGAGCCGCGATCGCGGAAGCCAACTCGGTGCCTGGGCGTCGCGTCAGAGCGCCCCGCTCGACACGCGGGAGTCACTGGAGGCTGCCCTGCGCGAGACCGCCGACCGCTTCGCGGGGGTTCCCGTCGAGCGCCCGCCGTTTTGGGGTGGCTACCGCATCGCACCCGAGTCGATCGAGTTTTGGGAGAACCGCGACGACCGCTTGCACGACCGCTGGCTCTACGAACGCGATGGGAACGCCTGGCGCGTCGTCCGTCTGCACCCGTAGGCGCTCAGGGTTGCACGTACTTCTCGAGGTCGAGCGCCCAACGAACCTCGGCCACCGCATCGCTGACCCCGGCGAGCGGTTTTCGGTAGGTCACCTCATGCCAGACGTCGAGGACGCGGGCCTCATCGACCGGGTCTTTGACCTCGACGATTTCAGCGCCGAGCTCTTGGTAGCCCCTTCTGTTGGCCTGCTCGCCGATCTCCTGACGCACCAGGAGAAACAGCTCTGTCGGCTCTGCGGACGGGGCGTCGGAGCGCTGGCTGCGCGCGGTGAATTGCACGACCAACTCGCTGTTCAGCACGACCCGGACTCCGGAATCCATGATGTGGAGCCGAACGCGCTCCGCGATTCGGAGCTCCTGCGCCTCGGCCCGGTAGATCTCCACCCCGGCGTCCGCGAGCGCCTGCTGAATGTCCTGAATCGTCAGCGTTTCCTCCCACGCACACGCAGCAGAACTGCGTTTCGGTCGAGAAACCTACCACCCCCGACACCGCGCGCGCAAATCCGCAGCTGGTTGGTGCTACCACTCGAACAGGCGCCCGGTCGTGGCGCCCCGAGGTACGCTTGATCGAAGTCGTCGACGCAATGGATCGCCAAGTTCGGCTCGCGCAGCCGGCGGCGCGTGTGGTTTCTCTCGTACCGAGCGAGACCGCATCGGTGGCCGATCTCGCGGGCGTCGAGCGGCTTGTTGGGCGGACCGATTATTGCGTCGAGCCACTTGGCAAAGTCGAGGCGATTCAATCGGTGGGCGGCACCAAGGGCTTCGATGTTGCCGCGGTTCAAGCCCTGCGGCCCGATTTGGTCCTTGCCAACAAGGAGGAGAACAGCCGGCCTCTGGTCGAAGCGCTCATGTCCGCCGGGTTGGCTGTGCACGTGAGCTTCCCCTGTACCGTAGACGCGTCGCTCGAATACCTCGACTCCCTTTGTCTCCTGCTCGGTGTCGACGCGAAATGCTCCGATTCGGTCAAGAAGTGTCGCGCCGCTGCGAAGCGTGCGCGTCGCGAACAGGAAAACATGGCAGTTCCGGTGTTCGTTCCGATTTGGAAGGACCCTTGGATGACGTTCGACGGAGGCGCGTACGCAAGCGACATTCTCGAGATCTGTGGCGCACACAACGTCTTCTCTGGACGCCCGCGGCTTTACCCCCTGGCCGCAGATCTCGGAAAAACCAAGCCTCGGATCGGGCCAAAGGTGCGTGCGCGCGACACGCGGTACCCGAGGATTCGCTTGGAAGAAATCATCGAACGAGGTGCGCGGGCGGTCCTGTTGCCCGACGAGCCCTATGCGTTCAGCGAGGACGACGCGACAGCCTTTCGGGAGCTCGATGTGTCCCCCTCGCTCCTGACCGAGCCTGTCGACGGGAAGGATTTGTTTTGGTACGGCACCCGCGTCGCGGGGGCGATTGTCCGCATCTGCGATCAGGTGGAGCAATTGCGTTCGGTTTGTTTTGGTGGGTATGCGAACAAGTAAGCGGGGTGTCTCCGCCTGAAGGGTAACTGCCCGCCTGATCGTGCGAAGCGAGAACACAGAAAACGCTAGCCAGCGATCGCTCACTTCGATACATTCCGCCGTACCGTGACACCCGTTCCCGAAAGACTCTCTTCGATCCTGCCGAAGGGTGGTGTCGACGTTGCGGTGCATCGGGGTGCGCGTCGTCGGTTCCGGCGCTGGCCGCTCGATGCTGAGATCGAGCTCCTTACACCAACCCGAGGCGCAGGCCTGGCGATCAACGCGAGCGTCGGTGGCCTGCGGGTCGCGGTCGACATGGGCGTGCCCCTCGATCACGTCTGCACCCTGCGGGTTCGGACAGCGCCCGACCATGCCACGGTCGAGCACGCCAGGGTCGTGTGGTCTCAGGCCCGGCCGGACGGCTACCTGCT
>JABDJF010000520.1 GCA_013002645.1 Myxococcales bacterium | reverse complement strand
GCCTTGGTCGTAGCGGTAGTACCCCATGCACGACCAGAAGAAGTCGCAGCTGATGGAGCCTCGCTCGCCCGACTGCGTGTTGCGCGTGTACACCGTCCATCGACCGCTCGCCTCCGAGAAGCTCGCGCGCTCGATACGGGTGCCGAACCGAATTTTGTCGGTGATACCGATCTCCGCGGCGGTGTCCTCCAGGTAGCTCCGAATCGACTCGCCTTCGCCGATCGAGTCCGCTTCGGGCCATGGTCGGAAGGAAAACCCCAGCGTGTACATGTCAGAGTCCGAGCGGATCCCTGGGAAGCGGAACAGGTCCCAGGTGCCCCCGATGCTGTCACGGCCTTCGAGGATCGCGAAGGTCTTGCCCGGACAATGCTCCTGGAGATAGTGGGCAGCCGCGATACCGGAAATACCGGCGCCCGCGACGAGAACGTCGACATGCTTCATAGTGGCGTCCCTTGAATCGACAGTTTGCCAAGGTTAAGCGCTAGGCTGCGAGCTGTCGAACCGAGGGATCAGCAGATGAAAATGACGTTTCTTCAGAGGGTCGAGCGCAACGTGATCGGCCGCGTTCTCAACGCCTCCGATGCGAGGGTGAATCGGATGACCGAGCCGCGCTGGGAGGTCGACGGCCAGCCTCTCGATCGACGCGCGCAGTACATGTTTCGCGTAGGGCGCATTGCAGAGCGGTCCATGCCAAGCCTCACCCCTGCGGCCGCACGGCGTTACTACGCCCGTCTCAACCGCGTGCTCGAAGCCTCGCCACCTGACATCGGGTCCGTCTCCGAGCTCCGTCTCGAGCTTCGTTCGGGTCAGCGGCCCGCTCGCGCCTACTATCCAGATACGACCCACGAAAACGACGGAAAGCTCCCGGCGCTCCTCTACATCCACGGCGGCGGCTTCACCATTGGTAGCATCGAAACCCACGACACCCTCTGTCGGAGAATTTGCGCAGCGGCCCAGTGCGTGGTCGTCTCGGTGGACTACCGACTCGCGCCCGAGGACCCGTTCCCTGCCGCCGTCGAGGACTGCGACGACGCATACCGCTGGGTCATGGCGCACGCCGATGAGCTGGGCATTCGCGTCGGGCACATCGCGGTCGGTGGCGACAGCGCAGGCGGCAACCTAGCGGCCGTGGTTTCGGTTCTCGCTCGAGATCGCGGCGGCCCTCTGCCATTCGCGCAGTTGCTGATTTACCCCGGCACCGGCACCGCCGAGCACCCCGGTCGAACGAAGGCCGACCTTCAAACCGGCTACGGACTCGACGCGAAAACCACGCGTTGGTTCTTCGACAACTACGTCAGAGACGCCGACGGGAAAGACCCGCTGGCCGCGCCGCTCTACCTCGATACCCACGCCGGCCTGCCACCGGCCATCGTGGTGACCGCACAGTTCGACCTCCTCTGCGCGGAGGGGGTCGAGTACGCCGACAAGCTGCGCGCGGCAGGCGTACCGGTCGTTCACCAGCACGTGCCGGACCTCCCCCACGGCTTTGCCACGATCAGCGTCCTTCCTCGTGCCAGGCAAGCCATCGACAACTTCGCCACCGCGCTCAAGCAAGCGTTTCGCCAAGGCTCCTAAGGGGACACGCTACGCCCTCGTAAGCTGCCTGATTTCGAGCACTTAGCTGGCGTACCGCGAAAATCCGGTTCTTGCCGCCGTTCAAACGAGACCTACGCTCGATCGATGTCCGAAGTGCTCAGGGCCCCGCGCGGGTCGCACGCCGAGACAGCTGACCATATTCTGCGCCGCTAGCTAAGCGGGCTCGAAGAGTTGCTCTAGCCTGCCGCGCGCCATGTGGAGCAGCTCCCTGGCGACCGGTGGCTCGAGCCCGAGAGCGCCTCGAAGTTGGCACAGCGCGTCCACTTCGGCGTCTTGTTCTTTGCCATCGACGTTCGCCATCCAAGCCGCGACGAGGAAGAGCATGTTTCGCGCTTCGTTGGACAAGGTTGCATCAATCATGGGTTCGGCTCCTTCACCTTTCGAGTATCGGGCTTGTCTCTTCTGTTGACAAGATAGATAAAACACCACATTCATGTAGATAGAACCTACGATCGAGGCCCATGGCAAACTCCATTAATTATCATCATTTCATGTACTTCTGGCTGACGGTTCGCGAAGGCAGCATCCAGGCCGCAAGCCGTGCGCTGAGGTTGGCTCATCCGACCGTCAGCGTTCAAATCAAGCAGCTCGAGGAGAGCCTCGGATACGCGCTTTTCGACCGAAGCCACCGCAAGCTCGAGCTCACCGAGGCGGGCAAGCTCGCGTTTCGCTACGCCGACGAGATCTTCTCACTCGGACAGGAGTTCCTCGAGGCCCTCGAAGGTCAGCCCAAGGGCCGCCCGATCCGGCTGAACGTGGGGACCAGCGACGTGATGCCGAAGCTCATCGTGCGAACCCTCCTCGAGCCCGCGCTCCGACTCGACACGCCGGTTCGACTCAGCTGCTCCGAGGATCGATTCGAACGCCTTCTCGGCGGCTTGGCCACGCACCAACTCGATCTCGTCCTCGCGGACACGCCGTGCCCTCCAGGAAGCGGCGTGAAAGCGTTCAACCACCTTCTCGGCGAGTGTGGCGTGACCTTCTTTGCGGCGCCCAAGCTCGCTTCGCGAATTCGGAAGGGCTTCCCAGGCTCGCTCGATGGCGCACCGTTTCTGCGATCCGCCAGCGACAGCGCGCTTGGCCGCAGTGTCATTCAGTGGTGCGAGAGCGAGGGGTTGCGCCCCCAGACGATCGCGGATTTCGACGACAGCTCACTGATGAAAGCCTTTGGGCAGCACGGGCTTGGCGTGTTTCCATTGCCATCGGTGACAGAAGCCGACGTTCAGCGACAGTACGGCGCTAAAATAGTCGGACGCGTTGAAGAGATTCGCGCGCATTTCTACGCGATCTCACCCGAGCGGCGGCTCAAGAACGAAGCCGTCATTGCGATTTGCAGCGCGGCGCGTGCAGAACTTTTCTCGTAGGCACAGCAGTCAGGCAGCCGCCAGCGCACGCCTCTTCAGAACCTGACCTTGATGAGCGGGGCCGTGAAATCGGAGTTGAGCACGATCGGCGCTCCTGCCGAATCCCGATTTACAGGCCAGTGAAACATCGCATCGCGGGCTACGGGTTCGGCTTCGGACAGGTCGAGCAAAGTCAGCCTCGTTCGCACGGTCTTTGTTGCTGGCGGCGGCGTCGCGGGCGCCACGAGCTCGTCCGAGCCCAAGCGCACCCCATACGGTTGGTTCGCCATACGCGCAGCCTCCAGCGAAGACCCGAGCCCATCGATGAGCAGATCCGCAGAAAGGAACGCCGGCGCGCCCGTTCCGTGATTCGCACCCGCCTCGCTGATGACGAAGTCCTGAGCGAGAGCAGCCACGGCGACCGCGATCAGGGCAATCATTCTACGGGCACCTTCGGATTGAATCATGAGCAACCTCCTGTTCTTCACCGACTATTCCGCCAAGCCCGACCGTTGGCAATCCAGATAGTTCGAAGCATTTAAGTAGATAATATCTACAGTACTACATCCGAGCCTGCACGAGGCCCTCGGCTCGTTCGGCTCCTGCAGTGCGGACACTCTCCGCGTACGCAAGTGCGAGATCCCACAGCGATTCTTACGCGAAGGTGGGCACCGAGGTCGCGCCCGGAAGCCGGTCGGATCTGCGTTCCTGCCTCCATCCGTTTGTATTTGCGAAGCAATTTCACAAATCGGTCCTGCGAGAACCCCCGATTGACGCACCGTGTCGAGTCCCTAAATTGGTGAGCGATGAAAGGGAGCGAGAATCGGATACAGAGCGGCAAGACGGCCGACGTCGAGATCTGCGTGCAGCATCTTCGCGTGTCCGTCTGAGTAGTCTCGCGCGGCGGCTTATCGCCAACGGCGCAGTGCCCCGGGGGGGGAGCATGGGTACAGATATTGGGAACAAGCTGGCGGGAACGCCGGGGAAGCGGGTTCACGTGGGGATCCTTCTCGCGGCGGCCGTCTACATGGTTGGCCATGCGGTCTTGGGAACTTGGCTCTGCGCTCTTCTCCTTCAAGCGAGCTCGCCGTTCCTAGCCCTGATGGTGGCCGTGACGCTCGTGGTGGCGTTCGGAAATGTGCTCGTCGCCGCGCCCCTCTGGGTGTATTCGGCGATCACCCTCCTTCGCGGCCCGAGGCCCATCGTGACCCTTCCCAAGCCGGTGCCGGATCTCGACTTGCCCCAGATCATCGTCCAGGTCCCCGGCCGCCACGAGGCTTCCGAGCACGTGCGTCGCAGCATCGACTCCGTGCTCGGCGCCGACTACCCGCCGGATAGGCTCCGGGTCCAGTTCATCGACAACAGCGACGACGACCGCTGGACGGTGGTGGCCCGCCACTATCAGTCCGAGCCCCGCGTGCGGGTCGAACACCGGGACGGGACCAAGGGATTCAAGGCGGGAAACCTGAACGTCGGCCTGGAGCGGCTCGGTTCATTCGCCGATCCAGAACGGGTACTGATCGGTTTGCTCGACGTGGGGGACACCTTCGCACCAAAGGTCATCCGACCCATGGCCACGGAGTTCGTGCACGACGAACGGCTCGGCTTCGTGCAGGGGATGTTTCGTATCGGCAACCCGAGAGACACCATCATTAGTTGGTCCGATAGCTATGTCGGCGATGCGGCGCGCCGATTCGTAGAAGGCTACATCGCGCATTACGGTATCCCGACCCTGAACGGGCACTGCGTGTTGCTGCGACTCGCGGCGCTCGAAGACTCCGGCGGCTGGGATGGCTCGAGGGTGGCCGAGGACTGGAGCGCCGGCATCACCATGATGACCCGCGGCTGGGCGGGCAAGTGGGTAGACTACGAGCCGACCGACCCCGCCATGGTGTCGACGGAGCTGGTGCCGGGCGAGATCACCGGTCAGCAGAAACAGAAGCGCCGCTGGGCGACCGGAGGAACGGAGCTCGCAAAACTCCACCTCCTCGAATGGATGCGTTCACCCCTGCCGTGGAACCAGCGTTTCTCCGTGTTCCTGCGGCTCGCGGCGAACTTCAGCGTGCTGCCTGGATTCGTCGCCCAGTTGCTGTTTCCGATGTGGATCGCCGCTGCGCTGTTGGGCGAGGGGCCGCGGGAAGTGCTGGCCTTCGGGATCATCTCGGCCCTCGTCCAGAATCCCTTCATGCTCGCCAACACGATGGCCGCCCTGAACTACGCGCGCGAACGCAACTGGCGGACCGCAATCTCGGTGGTCATCGCCTATCCCGTTCAAGCGCTCTGGCGCTTGCCTTTGTTTTCACACGCGGCGGTTGGAATCATCGAGGGGCTATCCGGGAGTCTCAAGGACTTCGTGATTACCCCCAAGAGCTCCGAAGACCTGACGGTCCTCCGAACCCTGATGTCGCAGCGGCTGGTGATCGGCGTCTCGCTCGCCAGCGTCGTGCCGCTGATCGTGACGCTGCTGGTGCAGCCGCGCCGTACCGACCTGCTGTTGTTGGCCGCCATTTCGCTACCCATCCTGACCATCTGCGCCTTGTTCCTCGTTCCGATGTCCAAGTGGATCAGCCGGCGGTTTCTGACGCGCGACCAGACCCGGCTCAGCGTCCCTCCCGCCGCGTCGTGACGACGGCGAGGGGACACTTCCTGGGTACGCAAGCGCTCGAATCCACAACGATTCTCCGGTGAAGATCGCAACGACCGCCGCGCCAGGTCGCTGCGATCCTTGCCGGAGGAAGTCCATGACCTCGGGATGTTGGAAGGGCAGAGAGTGTCCCCTGAAATGGGATCGTGGTACCCACGGGATGCAAGACCGAGGATGGGCCTCGGCGCCCGTTCAAGGCAGTGAAATGATGAAACACCTAGTCCTTGCCCTCATGTTCGTCGCCGGCTCTCTCGGAAGCGACTTCGCGTATGCCGACGCCAAGAAGAAGCGCGACCCCAGCTGGGCGATCACGTACACGGGCGATTTGTCGGGAAAGATCTCGGGGAGCATCACGGCCGTAGCGGGCGCAAGCTCGTCGACCGCGATCCGAGGCGCAACGCCCGTCCTAGGAGGACCGACCTTCAACGGTTCGGTGTTCCTCGCGCCCGGAAAGACCGGCCCGGCGACAATCGCGCCATTTTCGATGACCTTGGCAGACGGAACGAAGTGTTCGCAGGGAGCGGAGACCCGGGTCAGAGCAAATGTAAGAAACGGCGAGCGCAAGACGTACCACATCGAATTCGAAGGGGCCCTCGACTGCGACGGGAAGGCGATCGAGATCGAGGGTTTTCTAAAGGGCTAGCCGCTAACGAACCAGGGGACCGATCCGGCCGGCGTCGGCAACCCGCGCACGACTCCCCAATCGACGACCGAAGGTAGATATTCCGAGCCGTCAGTCTCCGACGCAGGTCACCGGGACGGTCAAGTCGTCGATGCAGAGATCGAAGCCGTCGTCCGAAACCGCGACGGTAACCGACTGCTCGCCAGCCTCGGCACAGGTGTAGATGGTCGAAGACACGTTCGGCTCAGCGATCGAGCCGCCGGTTCCGGTCCAGACGTAGGCGATCGGGTCGCCGTCGTCATCGCTGCCCATCGCCGAGAGAGAGATTTGATTGCCGGTCGAGGTCTGAAGCGGCGAAACAACCACCTTGTTGAGCTGGGCGCAGGTGTTGATCTTGATCCCGCAGTTGCCGTCGCCGTCACAGGAGCCGCCATCGCCACAGGCCGTACCGGCGGGCTTGTCGTCCCCGCCGATGCACATGCCGGTCGCGGGGTCGCATGTCCCATCCTCCACACACTCGTTGTCAGAGGTGCACAGCACGTCTTCGCATTGGTCGACCTCGACGCACTGGCCGCTCGAGCACGTGCCCGCGCCACCGTCGCACACCGTGCCATCTTGGATGGGCTCGTTGATGCATGTGCCGCTGGCCGGGTCGCAATCGTCGTCCGTGCACTCATTGCCGTCGTCGCAATCGACGTCTTGGCAAGAGCCGATCTCGACGCAGGTCACCGAGACAGTCCAATCGTCCATGCAGTAGCCGAAGTCGTCGTCCGATATCGTGATGGTAACCGTTTGCTCGCCAACCTCGTCGCAGGTGTAGGTCGTTGCGGCGAGGTCCGGGTCAGCGATCGAGCCGCCCGTTCCGGCCCAGTCGTATTTGACCGCGTCGCCTTCGTGGTCCTCGCCCGTCGCGAAAAGGTCGATGTCGTTGCCAACCGAGGTCTGAAGCGGCGATACCACCACCTTGAAGAGTTGCGCGCAGATATTGAACTTGCCGTTGACGCGCGTGGCGCCTGCGCTCATCGGGAGCTTGCAGTTGAGCATCACCATCACGTCGGTTGATACGCCAATCGCAACGGCGAACTCCGCGGAGCCTTGGCAAGTGACCTCGCCATCCGCACTCGTCGCTTCTAGGCTGACGAGGTAGCCGTCCCCGGGAGGAAGCCCGTACACCTCGACCGACGCCGTCGAGCCGGGGGCGCTGGTGTCGATCGTTCCGGACATAGGCTCCATGTCGCCACCGCTGATCCTCCACGAAACGGTGTTGATCACGACCCCGTCGGCGAGCACGAGGTCGAGTGAAAGCGAGCCACTCGGGTCGGCTGACTGGGAATCCGCAGAGCAGCCGAAAGCTGCGAGGGAGCCGCAAACGAGAAAGACGAGCCAGCGCATGGAACGGGTACGGGGCATTAACGCCTCCTCAGAAACGGGGGTGAGCGAGCGAAAGGGGGAGCACGAAGCTACCACCGTCACAATCCATGAATCAAGAGCCTTCACGACTAGCGCTAGCCTCGGTGTTTGATCCCAGCGGGCTGCCGATTCGGCCCCTTGGAGCTCGTGATCCAGCTCACAAACACGCCTTGCAGTCAGAGAGATCCGGCCACGAGATTCCGATGTTCTAGCTCCCGGCCTCGACGTGGCACTGGCGCCAATCTCCGAGCAGGAGCTTCACGCCGAAGTAGCCGAAGATCAGTGGGAAGAGGAAGTACTGGTACTGGGTCCACACCAGGGCGAGCAGGGTGTCCGCCACGCCGCCCGACATGTTTTCGAACCCGGCAAACACCTCGGAGAGCGAGAAGATGAATGTCGATGCCACTGGCTCACCGCTTCCAAGCACCGGGATCAGGTAGCGATAGGGCGACCGCTTCTTGTTCAGGTAGAAGAAGAAGATGACCGACGCCACATTCACGAACGCGTAGAGCTCGAGCGTGTAGAAGGTCGAGTTGTGGTTGACCGTGCGCAGATCCACCGAGCTGAAGGACGCTAGCACCCACCAGTACATGTTGAGCGGCGTCTCGCGCATGAAGCCCGTCTGGGCCACGACGTCATCGAGGGTGTGGAGGTTTTCGAACACAAACGGCGAGAACAGCACCCAGGGGATCTCCCAGAGGGCGTTCGTGAGCGCGTACGAGAGCATCCACACCACCAGCGCATCGTGGTAGAGTTCGAGCCTCGACCGACCTTTGCTCTTTGGCAGCAGGAACACGAGCATCCAGACGTTCAACCAGACGCTGATCGCATAAAGGCCGATCTTCGCGCTCGCGGCGAAGTCGAGAACCCCGACGAAGAACAGGGCGGCACAGACACCCACGCCGCCCCAGACGAAAGCGGTGCAAGTCCAAAAGAGCTTGATCGTGCCTAGCGAGGCAGTGCGCTCACAGGCTGGTCCAACCATCTGCAGCTTGCTCGTCGCCGTCGAAATGCTCATGTCGTCCCTCTCCGCGTGGACCTGATAATACAGTTCGCACCTTCTTGTCACTCGCCGGTCTTCTGTCAGAAGCTACGGAAGTCACTCCGCCCACAATCGATGCCCCATTCTCTCTCACCCACCCCCCTCAATTTGAAGCGTCGAATCGGGCTCCTGGTCGCACGGCTGATCATGGCGTTCTTCGTGCTGCTGAACAGGCTACGGCCGTCCCCGTCCGGTTCCGAAGCGGTGTCGCATCATCGCTACGGAGCCGACCCTGCGGAGACGCTCGGCCACATCCCTCGCAGGGCGGGCAGTCCGGAACGCGCGCCCATCGTCTTCATCCATGGCGGCGGTTGGATCGTCGGCAACAAGGCGCTCTACACGCGAGAGTTGCTCGCCTTTGCCGAGGCGGGTCATCCCGTCTTCAACCTGGAGTACCCCGTCGCACCCGCGAATCCGCACCCCGGGATTCTGCTTTCACTGCTCGACGCACTGCGATGGATTCGACGCGAGCATCCGAGCGTCGACGCCGTGCACCTCTTGGGCGACTCTGCCGGTGGCAATCTCGCGATGATGCTCGGCATCCTCTGCCACAATCCACATCTCATCACGGACCTCGACGGTAACCCCGCTGCCGATGCTCCGCTGCGATGCCTGAGCGCGGTGTCGCTCTACGGGATTCTCGATCGACTGAGCTTCCTCCGAACGGGCTTTCCAGGTGCAGATCTCATGCTGGAATGCTACGGCGGCCTTGCGGCCTTTGAAGAGAACGTCGGGCCCGAGCTTGCCATCACGCCCATGGACCTCGACTTCGAACGCCACCCGCCAAGCTTCCTCATCGCGGGAGAAAACGACAGGCTCTGCGAGTCCACGCGGCTCTGTGCTTCGCGGCTCGCAGCGGGCACCGGCACCGTCTCGAGCAAGATCTACCCTGGCGAGATCCACGGATTCTTCAGCATGAGTTGGCGGCCGCACTACGCGGAGTTGAAGGCCGACCTGTTGAAATTTCTCGAAGCCCACGACGCGCTCGGCTTGGCGGCCACGGGCGAGCGCGGTCTCCATGTCGACGTCGAGGTGCGCCCGTGACGGTCGAACCGCCCCGAATCGGCATCATTGGCGCGGGTCCCTCCGGCATCGCCTGCGGACGCGCGCTCCTAGAGCAGGGCTTCACCGATTTCACGATCCTCGAAGCCATGGACGCCCCCGGCGGGACCTGGCGCGTGCAGTCCTATCCGGGGCTCGCATGCGATGTCTGGGCCCATTCGTATTCGTTTTCCTTCGCGCCGAACCCCGATTGGTCGGCGAACTTCGTCGAGCGCGCCGAGATTCAAGGCTACCTTGCCAAGTGTTGGGCAGACTTCGGCCTCGAGCCCTACACGCGGTTCAACACCGTCATCGAATCGGCGCACTGGCAGGACAACTCGCATTGGCTCGTACGCTCGCAAGCGGGTGACGTCTTTGAATTCGACGTGCTCGTGAACGCCATGGGCAACCAGCACACCCCCTTGTATCCCGACGTCCCGGGCCGTGACCGGTTCGCCGGGGCGAGCTGGCATTCGGCGCGCTGGAATCACGCGGTCGATCTCGCAGGCAAGCGCGTGGCGGTCGTCGGTTCCGCCGCCAGCGCCGTGCAGATCGTGCCCGAGGTCGCCAAAGTCGCCGAGCGCCTGACCGTTCTGCAGCGCTCTCCGAACTGGATCATGCCGCGCAACCGGAGGTTCTACAGCGACGCCGAGCGGGGTCGCATGCGCCGGTTTCCTTGGCTGATCCAGCTTACGCGGCGCGTGCAAGGGTTTCTGATGGGCCAGGTGGAGCATGCCGCCACGATCGGCCATCGACGCATGGACCAGTTCGAATGGTTCGCACGCCGGTACCTGCAACGCACCATCGAAGATCCGGTCCTTCGAGAGCAGCTCACACCAGACAGCCGATACCAGTGCAAGCGCGGCCTCATCTCCGACGACTTCTACCCCGCCCTCAACAAAGACAACGTCGAGCTCGTTCCGTCTGGGCTCCGGGAGGTGACGGAAACTGGGCTGGTCACCTCCGACGGGAGGGACATCGCCGTCGACGTCATCATCTACTGTACCGGCTACCGGATTCTAGACTTCGACCGAATCGAGGTCGTCGGCTCCAACGGCAAGCGCCTGGCAGAAGCGATGGGGAGCGCGCCCAAAGCGTACAAAGGGGTCGCCACCCCTGGCTTCCCCAACTATTTCTTTGCCGTGGGTCCGAACGGGCTCGTCTTGAACGTGCCCTACTTCAAAACAGCGGAGCTCAATGTCCAGACCATCGTTCGCTTGCTGTCGGAGATGCGCGAAGCGCAAATCGAGGCGATCGATGTTCGTCAGGACGTCACCGATGCATACTTCGCCTGGATGAAAACCCAGTTCGGGAAGTTCTCGTGGGGGTCGCCGAGCTGCAACAGCTACTACACCAACGCCGACGGGCACGCGCCTTTCCTTTTCCCCGGCAACTTCAAGCTGTGGGTCGAGCTGCACGCCAATATCGGGCTCGGTGATTTCAACGTGGTCGCGGGTCGCGTAGCCCAAACGTTCGAGTCTAGGGAGAGCAAGGCATGGAGTCCTTCAGCGGCAAAACAGCAGTAGTCACCGGTGCGGCCAGCGGCATCGGGTTCGCCTTGGCAGAGCGCTTCGCGCGCGAGGGCATGCGGGTGGTCCTCGCAGACATCGAAGAGGCTGCGCTCGACTCGGCGGTCGGACGAATCACCGCCACCGGCGCCGAAGCCATCGGCGTAGTGACAGACGTCTCGAACGCGGCCGACGTCGCCGCGCTTGCAGAGCGTGCCCGCAGCGAGTTCGGCGGCGTGCACGTGGCCTGTAACAACGCAGGGGTATTCGCGGGCGGTTTGCTCTGGGAAGAGAGCTTGGCCGACTACCAGTGGTTGATGGACGTCAACGTCTGGGGCGTGATCCACGGCATCCGAACCTTCATTCCCATCATGCTCGAGCAGGACACGGAGTGTCATCTGGTCAATACCGCGTCGATGGCCGCGCTCTGCGCGATGCCCTTTGCCGGCATCTACCACATGACCAAGCACGCCGTGCTGGCACTGAGTGAATCGCTGTACCACGAGCTCGACGTCACCTCCGAAAAGGTCAAAATCTCCGTCCTGTGCCCGGAGCTCATCAAGACCGGCATCGGGACCTCCGAGAGAAACCGGCCCACCGAGTATTCAAAGCCCGGCGACGTCGTCGAATCAGACGCTCGGCAGCTCGTTCTCGACAGCATCAACGAGGGCATGCAAACCGCGATCGATCCATCGGTGATGGCCGATCGTGTCATCGCAGCGATCCGCTCCGAAACGTTCTACATCCTCTCGGAAGACGGCTGGCGCGAAACCGCGAACCAGCGCATGGACGACATCCGAACGGCCCAAAACCCCGTCCTCGCCCCACCGGTCTGATACTTCGCGTCGAGCGTCAGCGGCACAC
>JABDJF010000506.1 GCA_013002645.1 Myxococcales bacterium | reverse complement strand
ATGACCAAGTCACGTCACATGATCGCGGCACTGGCACCGCACTGCCACTGCCGCTGCCACTGCCACTGCCGCTGCCACTGCCGCTGCCACTGCCACTGCCACTGTCGCTGCCACTGTCACTGGCGCTGACCCCGATCTTGCTCAACACTCCCCCCTAGGAGGGCCTCGATGGGAATCATCTCGTGGATCGTATTCGGATTGCTTGCGGGCATTCTCGCGAAGTTCGTCATGCCCGGCGACGACGGCGGCGGCTTCATCAAGACGACGGCCCTCGGTGTCGGAGGCGCATTGGTCGGCGGCTTCATCGGAACCCGGCTCGGTTTTGGCGACGTGACCGGCTTCAACGTCCGGAGCTTTGCGATCGCGATTGCAGGCTCGGTAGCGCTCTTGTGGCTCTACCGAAGGATTAAGAAGAGCTAGGCGCGTCCCAACCGCTGTACCGCGGCCACAGCGGACGCTTTCGCGCGAGAAAGTAGAGCGACAGCGTCATCAGTGTGAGCGCGGCGAGCAACTGGTTGCTTGCGCCGAAGATGGGCCAGAGCACCCATCCGACGGCCTTGGCCTGTTCTGCCGAAGAGCACTGCGCGCGGCGTGGGCACGAAATCGATACGCGATCAGGAATGCACCCAGGATCAAAGCTGCGGCCACTGCTGCCATTTGTCGCGTTGGTGGGCTTTTTTTCGCGTTTTGGTCGAGGACAATCCCGCTTTCCTTTGGGACGAAAAACGCTAAGGTCCCGCCATGAGTGGGACCTTTCGACCTCACGGCGTGTGGACCGCCCTGGCGACTCCGTTTAGCGCTGACAAGCAGGTCGATTACGACTCGTTCCGTCGGCTCATCGAGTTCCAGCTACAAGAAGGCGTCGACGGCGTTCTCCCGTGCGGAACCACCGGTGAGTCGCCGACCCTTTCCTGGCAGGAGCACGATGCCGTCGTCGAGGCAGCGGCAAGGGCCGTCGAAGGGCGTGCTGGCGTCTTGGCGGGTACGGGCAGCAACAATACGGACGAGGCGATTCGCGCATCGACCCAAGCAAAGGAAGCCGGCGCCTCCGCGGTGCTCCTCGTCGATTGCTACTACAACGGCCCTTCGAGCCTCGAGCTGCGCACCGAATACTACGAGGCGATCTTGGAAGGGGTTCCCGAGATTCCAATTGTCCCCTACATCATTCCAGGGCGCAGCGGCTGCGCGCTTTCGGCCGCCGACCTCGCGATCCTGCACCTCAACGACTCGAAGCGGGTGCCCGCGGTCAAGCAGGCGACCGGCGACGTCGATCGCATGCGTTTGGACCGGCAGCTCGCAGGGCCCGCGTTGAGCATCCTGTCCGGTGACGACGACCTCACGCTCACGATGATGCGCGACGACGAGATCCGCGGTTGCGGGGTGATCAGCGTGCTTTCGAACGTCGTGCCGGGCGCCATCGGGTCGATGGTGCGCGCCCAGGTGGCGGGGGACAGCGAAGAGACGGATCGGCTCGCGTCGGCGCTGGCGCCCGTCCTCAGGCTGGTGACTTGCTCGGTCAGCTCGGTGCGGACCCTCCCGAACGGGCAAAGCGTCGAGGTCACCGACAAGTTCCGAAATCCCGTGCCCCTCAAGACCATGATGGCGGGGCTCGGCATGATGTCCCCCGCGAAGCGTCCACCGCTCGGGCGCATGAGCGCGACCGCGGTCACGCACTGCCGGGACGCACTGCGCCAGGTTCATGCCGCCGACCCGGGGATTCTCGGTCCCATCGAGGAGGCGTTCGACGTGCGCATCGATCAGCGCCTCGGGGACGACGCGAAATGGTCGGCGCTCGGGCGTTGAGGGGACCGTGTACAAAGCCCTGATCCGTCCGCTCCTGTATCTCCTGCCCGCAGAGGCCGCTCATCATCTGGCCTTTGGCTGTCTGCGTTTGCTTGCGGCGATTCCCGGCGTGCTCACGATGATGCGGCGCGTGTTTCACCAGGGCGCCGATTCAGTGCGCGTGCGGGCGCTCGGGCTCGACTTTCCAAATCCAATCGGCCTGGCCGCAGGCTTCGACAAGGACGCGGTCGGCTACGAGGCGCTGGGTGCGATGGGCTTCGGCTTCGTCGAGGTCGGGACGCTCACGGGGCAGGCGCAGCCGGGAAACCCGAAGCCTCGCCTGTTCCGGCTCACCAAAGACCGGGCGCTAGTCAACCGCATGGGCTTCAACAACCGGGGCTCGGCAGACGCGGTGGCGCGCTTGCAGCGGCCCCACCAAACGATCGTGGGGGTCAACATCGGCAAGACGAAGGTCATCCCCGAAGAGCAGGCGATCGGCGACTATGTCGCGAGCGCCAAGAGGGTCGGGCCGTACGCCGATTACGTCGTGGTGAACGTGAGCTCGCCCAACACGCCGGGCCTCCGCAACCTCCAGGATACCGAAAAGCTGCGCCCGCTGCTCGGCGCAGTTCATGAAGCGCTCAATGAAGTGTCTCCGGGGCGACCCGTCCCGTTGCTCGTCAAGATCGCCCCCGACTTGGCCGACGAGGACGTCGACGCCGTCGCGGACCTAGCGCTCGATCTGGGTCTCGATGGTATCATCGCCACCAATACGACGATTTCACGAGATGGGCTCGCGAGCTCTGCGGACGACGTCGAGCGCTGCGGCGCCGGAGGACTGAGCGGTCCGCCCCTGAGGGAGCCCTCGGTTGAAGTGCTCCGGCGATTGCGGGCCAGAGTTGGGAACGAAATGGTCCTGATCTCCGTCGGTGGAATTGAAACCCCCGAACAAGCCCGAGAAAGGCTCGAGGCCGGAGCCAGTCTGGTGCAGATCTACACCGCCTTCGTCTACGAGGGTCCGTGGTTGCCCAGTCGGTTGGCGAAGGGGATTGCGGGGCGGTGACAGCGAAGCCCCGTGGCGACGGAGTCGCTTTACGGGGTGGCAGTGGCAGCGACAGTGTTGGTGTTAGGGCTCTTGTTGGGGGTGCTCGCCTGCGTCGACGACGGCGGCTGCGATCGAGTCTGACCAGACGTTGACCGTCGTTCGGAGCATGTCGAGGATGCGGTCCACCGCAAGAATCAGTGCGACTGCGCTGGTGGGCAGCCCTACCGCGTTGAGGACGACGACCATCATGACCATCCCGGCATGTGGAATGCCTGCTGCGCCGATGCTTGCAAGCAAGGCCGTCAACGCGACCAAGCCCTGCTGAGTCATCGTCAGGTCAATCCCGTACACCTGCGCAATGAACAAGACCGCTACGGCTTCGTAAAGGGCGGTGCCATCCATGTTGATCGTGGCTCCGAGCGGCAGAACGAAAGAGGTGACCTGCGGTCTCACCCCTGCCTTTTCGGCGTTTTCCATCGTGAGCGGAAGAGTTCCGTTGCTCGAGGCCGTGCTGAAAGCGGTCACCAGCGCCGTCAAGAGCTGACGGGCGTACTCGACCGGCGAGCGGCCCGTGCGCAGTTTCAAGATGAGCGGCAGGGTGACGGTCGCGTGAATCAAGAGCGCGATGAAGACCGTGAGCACGTACCAGCCCAGGACTTGAAACGCAGCCGGGCCTTTGCCGGCCGCTGCGTACAACGTGAACCCAAAGACGCCGATCGGCGCGAACCTCACGACGAAGAGCGTCATTTGCATCATCACGTCGAAGAGGCCGGAGAAGAAGCGCCGAACGACGCTTGCGTCCTTCGAACCTTCCCGGTGTTCCGCGATCCCGATGAAAACACCGAGCAGAAGCGAGAAAAAGATCACGGGCAGCATGTCGCCTTCCGTGGCCGCAGCGAGCGGATTCTTCGGGATCAAGCTCTCGAGCTGTTCCCAAAGGACGACGCCGATGCTGCTCGGCGTCTCTGTCAACAGCGGCTTGGCCGCCGCACCCTCTTCTAGCATGGCAAGCTCGGCACCCTTGCCCGGCCGAATGATGTTTACGACGGCAATTCCAGTAACGATCGCGAGGAAGCTCGTCGTCAGATAGAAACCGATGGCCCGTCCGCCAATCGAACCCAGCGTGCGGAGGTCCCCCATGCCGGTCACGCCGGTGATCAGCGACGAAACGATCAGGGGGACGACCAGCATTTGTAGGAGCCGGAGGAAAAGGTCCCCGATCTCTTTGCCGACCGTGGCGACGTTTCCCACGATGCTCGCATCGACCACTCCCTGGGCGCCGGCCCAATTCAGGCCAAGCCCCAGGGCAGCGCCTAGACCCATCGCAATCAGGATCCAATGATGGAGTTGCAGTCGTTTCACGGGCGCGCATTATGCGTACGCCCACCTTCGATGTAAAACCAAGCCATGACCGACGAGAATCCAGACAAAGGCCCGCTTCTGGAGCTGCGAGGAGCGCTCGATGCGCTCGACCACGAATTGCTGGAGTTGCTGGTCCGGCGGATGAACATCGTGGCGGACATCGCTGCGCGCAAGCGCTCTCATCGAGTTCCGATTCGCGACCTCGCCCGCGAACGCCGGGTTCTCGACGATCGCTGTGCCCGTGCAGACGAGCTGGGGCTCTCCGCCGACAGCATCGAGTCGATCTGGCGGCAGCTCATGCTCATGAGCCGTGAGCGCCAGGCGGCGTTGCGTACGGAGGTGCCGATAGACGTCGAGTCGCAGACCGTCGCGATCATCGGCGGGGAGGGGGGCATGGGTAGCTCGCTCCGTACCCTGTTCTCCGATCTTGGACACGAAGTGCTGAGCGCGGACCTCGACACCGAGCTGCGGCCTGCCGACGCCGCCTCGAAAGCCGATGTGGTGATCATCAGCGTGCCGATTCGCGAGACGAGGTCGGTCATCGAGGAGCTCGGCCCCCTGGTCCGCAAAGAGGCTCTCTTGATGGACGTGACGTCGATCAAGGCCGACCCGGTCGCGGCCATGTTGGCCTCGACCGAAGCGAGCGTCGTCGGCACCCATCCGATGTTCGGCCCGGGGGTCAATACCTACCAGGGGCAAAGGGTGGTGATCTGCCCGGGGCGCGGCGAGGCTTGGCTCGATTGGGTTCGGCAAATGTTCAGCGCGCGCGGCTTGGTCATCACCGAATCGACCCCCGCCAATCACGATTCGATGATGGCGATCGTTCAGGTGCTGCACCACTTCAAGACGCAGGTGCTCGGAATGGCGCTCTGCCGTGCGGGCGCGACGCTCGAAGAAACCCTTCGCTTCACCTCTCCCGCGTACCTTCTCGAAGCCTATGTGACCGGCCGGCATTTTGCTCAGTCGCCGGACCTCTACGGGCCAATCGAGATGTTCAATCCAGATTCTGCACGGGTGATCGAAGTCTTTCGGTCGGCCGCCGCTGATTTGGCAAAGGTCCTCTCGGACGGCGATCAGGATGCCTTTGATCGCGTCTTCGTCGACGTTCGCGCGTTCTTTGGCGACTTCACCGACGAAGCGCTCGAACAGAGCGGATTTCTCATCGACCGTCTCGTGGAGCTCAGCGCCGGGCGCGCCCCTGACTAGCCTGTCGATTGACGCTCGTCGCAGCATCTGCGATGCCCTGGCCATGGCGCAAGTTGCGATACATGGAGCAGCGGGCCGCATGGGGCAAAGTATCGCGGCTGTCTTGGCCGACGAGCTCCAAGCCAATCTCGTCGCAGCCATGGACCGTGAAGGCTGCGATCTCATCGGTCAGGACATGGGCGTGCTCTCGGGGGCGAAGCCTTCAGGGGTTTGCATCACATCCGACGTCGAAGAGTTCCTGAGCAACGTCGAGGTCGTCATCGACTTCAGCATCCCCTCGGCCACCGCAAAGCTCATGCCGCTTTGCGCTGGGCAGCACATTCCCATGGTGATTGGAACGACCGGGCTCGATGCATCGACCCGCGCCGGGCTCGAGCGGGCGGCAGAGCGCGTCCCGATCGTCTTTGCGCCGAACTACAGCCAAGGTGTCAACGCGTTGTATTTCCTAGCAGCACGCGCAGCCGAGCTGCTGGGCCCAGCATTCGACGCCGAGATCGTCGAGATTCATCATCGGCACAAGGTCGACTCGCCCAGTGGTACCGCAGTGCGGCTCGCTGAGGTGGTGGCCGCGGCGAAGCAACTCGATCCGGAGCGCGTGGTGAGTCACGGGCGGAGCGGCCAGGTGGGCGCCCGGCCCCTCGACGAGGTCGGCGTGATGGCGCTCCGCGGCGGTGACGTCGTCGGCGAGCATACCCTCTACTTGGTTGGGGAAGGCGAGCGCATCGAGCTCACCCACCGCGCGACCGACCGTTCGATCTTCGCCCGAGGGGCGGTCCGCGCGGCTCGCTGGGTCGTCGGCCGACCGGCCGGCCTCTATGACATGACCGACGTGATGGGGATTCCCCGGTTGGCGCGGGTGGGAAGGAAATCTGATACGGTAAGGGCGCGCTATGGATTGTCCTCAATGTGGAGCTGAAGTCCCGTCGGACGACGCGTTCTGCGGCAAATGCGGATACGCACGCCGCGACCAGACCCCCGATCGCCTCGACCAGTCGCGCATCCGCGTGCACGAGACCCCGAACCCCTTAGCCGATGATGGGCCGAGTCGAACGTCGTCCCAGCAACGGGTTCGCAAGCACACGGTGCTTGGGATTCAGCCAGGGACCCCGCCGGTTGGTGTGCCGACACCCGCGCCCATTCCCTCGCCTCCTCCCACGCCGATCTCATCGGCACGCCAAGAGCGAAAGCGTGGTCGTGCACCGCAGAAGACCATGATCGGCATGCGGCCACTAGAACCCATGGCGCAACCGGTCGACGAGACGCCTCCGGAGCAAGTCGATTCGGATCAAGCATCTTCATCCGGCGGCGAACTGGGCGACATGTCGGAACCAGCCGCTACGAGTCATCGAGTGAGGGCTCGAGTCCGTTACGACAGCGCCAATGAGCCGCTGCCCGTGGTCCAAAGAAGGGTCAACGCTCTGCGCGCGCTTGCGGTGCTCGTCGTCTTCGCCGCGGCCTGGCTCGGTTATCGCTACTTCACACTGAATGGCTAGCACGGCGCCAGACCACCCCGCGCTGTGCACAGCTTGCGGCGAGAGCAACCCGCCCGAGTCGAAGTTCTGCGGAAAGTGCGGAACGGCTCTCGGCTCTTCATTACCGAGGCCGGGCGACATCATCGCCGACCGCTACCGCGTCGTCGCGCCGATTGGACGGGGCGCGATGGGCACCGTCTATCGAGTCGAGCACACCCAGATCAGCAAAGTGATGGCGATCAAGTTGCTGCACCGAGAGCTTCAGGAGCAACCGGAGAACGTGGCTCGCTTCCATCGCGAAGCCGAGTCGGCGTCCCGCCTCAATCATCCGAACACCGTTCATGTATTCGACTTCGGTCGCACGAAGTCAGGCTCGCTCTACCTGGTGATGGAGTACGTGGACGGCGACGATCTGTCTAAATTCCTCGAAAAAGAAGGGGCGATGCCATTCGGACGCGTAGCGTACCTCTGCGCACAGGTGGCAGGGTCCGTTTCCGATGCGCACGCCGCCGGCATCGTACACCGTGACCTGAAGCCGGAGAACATCGTCATCAGCGAAGGCCGCGATGGCGAGACGGCCAAGGTCCTGGACTTCGGGCTTGCGAAGCTCTTCGAAGGCAACGTCGGGACGCAGGTGACCAGTAGCGGCACGATCGTGGGGACGCCGTATTACATGTCGCCCGAGCAGATTCATGGCCAGGAGCTCGACGGACGAAGCGACATCTACGCGATGGGTGCGATCATGTACGAGTGCGTCGTCGGCCATCCGCCATTCGAAGCGCCCAATCCGGTCGGTGTGCTTTCCAAGCATCTGTCCGAGCAGCCCTTGCGACCGTCGGCGAGATCGCCTCTCTCCGTACCTGAGGAGGCCGACGAGATCATCATGCGCTGTCTTCAGAAGGACCCCGAGCTCCGGTATCAGACCGCTGAGGAGCTCCGCGAAGACTTGGTCGATTACCTGACGACGGTCGGCGCCGGAGATTGGCGGTTGAGCGGAGTAGGCCAAGCCCCGTTCGGGAGCGGCTCGAGACGTGTCGACAAGCCCGACGCGATCTCTCGATCGAAGCGAAGGCTCTGGTGGGTGCTAGGGGCGCTTCTTCTGGCCGGCTCCGGACTGGTCGCATGGCAGCTCGCCGCCAGGGGGCCCTCGGAAAAGGAGCCCAACCACAGAGCCAACATCGCGACCCGTTTGCCGGAAAACACCGAAATGGAAGCCTACCTCGGGCAGCGTCTGAGCGAAGAATTGGGCGATGTCGATCTCTTCGAGATTCAGCACCTCGGGACCGAGCGACGCGCTGCGGCGATCGAGGTCAGCTCGATCCCCAACATGGATGTCCTGCTCGAGCTCGCAAGGCCGGGTCGAGACGAACCTCTGATCGTTGCGGACTCTCGTGGAATAGGAGAAGGCGAGCAGCTTCCAAACGTTCCCATCGACAGTGGCAAGTACCTGATTCGCGTGCGTGAGCAAGGCGTAGAGGGGAAGCTGCCGACAGAGAACGTGTCCGATGCGTACTCTGTTCGATGGCGACTCCTCGATGACGATGAGGCCTTCGAGCACGAGCCCAACGATTCGCTCGAGCTGGCTGAGCCGCTGGAGCTCGGTGCGGAGCGGCGCGGCTGGATCGGTTGGCCGGGTGACGTGGACACGTTCTGCTCGAGTAACGACGCTCAGGACGTCATCGCGCAGGTCAGCGCGCTTCGGGGCGTGGATCTGATTCTTCGAGTCGTCGATCGGCGAAACGACCGAAGCGTGAAGTTCGATGACAAGGGCGTCGGAAGGGGTGAAACCAGTAAGACTTGGCGCAACGCCGAGGCGGGGAAGCTTTGCGTCGAAGTTTCAGCAGACGCACGCGAAGAGGGCGGCCGCGTCGCAGAACCAAACGAGACGTACGGCGTGCGATTCATCACGGCCCCTGGGAACTAAATGCGGACCTCGGACCTCGACTACGAGCTCCCCAGCGAGCTGATCGCGCAGGAGCCGCTCGCGAAGCGGGACGCGTCACGCCTGCTCGTGCTGGATGTGCAAGCCGATGAAGTCGAGGACCACCTCTTCGTCGAGTTGCCCGGCTTGCTCCCGCCGAGCCTTTTCGTTTTCAACGACACGCGGGTCTTTCCGGCGCGACTCCTCGGCAGCAAGGCCACCGGAGGCAAAGTGGAGCTGCTTCTGCTCAGGAAGTGCGACGAACGAACCGACCGTTGGCTGGCGATGGGGCGATCGTCCAAGGGCCTGCGCGCAGGGATGGAGCTCGAGCTCTGCGACGGCCGGCTCACGGCGCGGGTCGTGCGTGCCCGGGAGCACGGGGAGTTGGAGGTCGAGCTCCGAGGAGCGAGCGAGGTCGACGACCTCATCGAACGGGTCGGCGAGATTCCCTTGCCGCCGTACATCCGCCGCGCAGCATCCCATTCGGACCGCACGCGCTATCAGACCGTCTTTGCGAAGACGCCGGGCGCGGTCGCGGCTCCTACGGCGGGTCTTCACTTCACGAAAGACAGCCTGAGCGCGCTCGAACGGGCAGGGCATCGGACCGCCTACGTGACACTGCACGTTGGTCCCGGCACCTTTCGCCCGGTGCAGGCGGACAGACTCGACGACCACGAAATGCACGAAGAAAGCTACGAGGTCCCGGAAGCAACCGCGTCCGCCATAGGCCTGGCCCGAGCTGAAGGTCGGCCCGTCGTTGCAGTGGGTACGACGGTCGTCCGCACGCTCGAGGCCTCGGTCGATGCGGACGGAGCGCCTGTCCCGGGTGTAGGGACGACGCGTCTATTCATTCGCCCGCCGCATCGGTTTGAGGTCGTCGACCATCTGCTGACGAATTTCCACCTTCCTCGGTCGACGCTCCTCGCTTTGGTGATGGCGTTCGCCGGTGAGGACCTCACGCGGCGCGCATATCGGGACGCCGCCGATCGGCGATATCGATTCTACAGCTACGGCGATGCGATGTTGATTCGAAGGCGGGCACGATGAGCCTTCCCACCGCCGGGTTTTCATTTCGAGTCGAGTCGACCGATTGCAATGCGCGCACCGGGCGGCTCGCGACGCCCCGCGCAACCATCGAAACGCCGGCTTTCATGCCGGTGGGAACGCAGGCGAGCGTCAAAGCGCTGACGCCGGAAGAGGTCGCGTCGACGGGCGCCCGCATGATCCTCGCGAACACGTACCACCTCTGGCTACGACCCGGGGCCGAGTCCGTCGCATCCCACGGCGGCGTCGTTGGCTTCATGAACTGGCCGCACGCCCTGCTGACGGACAGCGGTGGGTATCAGGTGTTCTCGCTCGCCCAGCATCGGACCATCGACGACGACGGCATCACCTTCCGCTCCCACCTCGACGGTAGCCTACATCGATTGACGCCCGAAGAAGCGATGCGCGTACAAGCGCTTCTCGGTTCGGATATCGCCATGGTGCTCGACGAGTGTCCACGGGGCGATGCCCCACGAGCCGACGTCGAGCGTGCGATGGCGCGCACGACCGCCTGGGCGCGGCGTTGCCTGCAAGCCGAGCCTGCCAAAGGCCAGGCCCGCTTCGGCATCGTGCAAGGGGGGACAGACCTCGACCTGAGGCTGTCCCATCTGCAGGCGATCGCAGCCCTCGACTTCGACGGGGTCGCGCTTGGCGGCTTCTCGGTCGGAGAGCCAACGGCGCGCATGTATGAGCTTCTCGATCGGCTGGCGCCGGAGATGCCGGAGGATCGACCCCGCTATCTCATGGGCGTCGGCACGCCGACCGATCTGCTCAGAGCCGTCTCGAGCGGTATCGATCTATTCGATTGCGTCCTTCCGACCCGAAACGCGCGCAACGGGCAGGCCCTCACCTGGGGAGGCCGCGTGAATCTCAAACAGGCCCGGCACCGCGACGACCAAGGCGCCCTCGACGCCCGCTGCGATTGCTCCGTCTGCGCGATCTATTCGCGGGCGTATTTGCGGCATCTTTTCAAGGCTGATGAAATGCT
>JABDJF010000503.1 GCA_013002645.1 Myxococcales bacterium | reverse complement strand
AGGGCTCGATCGCTTCGAGGCCCGCAAGGCCGTCGAGATCGAGCTAGGGAACCGCGGCCTTGCTCGGGGGAGCAAGAAGCACATGATGACGCTGCCACGATCGCAGCGTTCGGGGACCATCGTCGAGCCGATGATCTCGACCCAGTGGTTCGTGCAGATGAAGCCGCTCGCGGCGCCCGCAATCCAGGCCGTCGAAGACGGTACGATTCAGATTCTGCCGCCCGAGTGGAGCAAGACGTATTTCCACTGGCTCCGAAACATTCAGGACTGGTGCATTTCGCGGCAACTCTGGTGGGGCCACCCGATCCCGGCCTGGTACTGCGAAGGCTGCGAGCACGTCACGGTGTCGCGCGAGGACGCGACGGCGTGCGGCGGTTGCGGAGGAACTTCGATTCGCCAAGACGACGACGTGCTCGACACCTGGTTCAGCTCAGGGCTCTGGCCGTTCTCGACGCTTGGCTGGCCTGAAAAAACCGTCGCGCTCGAGCGCTTCTACCCGACGCAGGACATGGAGACGGGCTATGACATCCTGTTCTTCTGGGTTGCGCGCATGATCATGATGGGGCTTCACTTCATGGGCGAGGTTCCCTTCACGCGCGTCTTGTTGGCGGGCTTGGTCACGGACGAACGCGGCGAGAAAATGAGCAAAGTGAAGGGCAACGTCGTCGACCCGCTCGACGTGATTTACGGCGCTACCAACGAGCAGCTCGTGGAGAAGGCCGAAAAGGCAGGCGCGAAGAAGTCGGGCATCAAGTACTTGAAGACGACCTACCCTGATGGTTTCGCGGCGTACGGCGCCGACGCCCTTCGCATGACGCTGCTCAGCTATTCGCCCCAATCGCGTCGCATCGCGCTTTCCATCAAGCGCATCGAAGGCTACCGAAACTTCGCCAACAAGCTCTGGAACGCCTCGCGCTACGCGCTCATGCGGCTCGACGGCTCCTCGACCAAGGCCGCGCAGCAATGCCCGCAGCCCACGGCGCTCGCCAACCGCTGGGTCCTCTCACGCCTCTATCAGGCGCTCGAAGTCGCGGCCACCGGGCTCGACGCATACAGGCTGGATGAAGCCTCCGGCGCGCTCTATCACTTCGTCTGGGACGAGTTCTGCGATTGGTACCTGGAGTTGAGCAAGCCCGCGCTGGACAGTGGCGACGCGGCTCTCATCGAAGAGACCGAGCAGACCTTGGTGCACGTACTCGAAACGGTGCTCCGAGCCCTCCACCCGATGATGCCTCACATCACCGAGGAGATCTGGCAGCGCGTCCCGAAGTGGGACGAGGCGCCGAAGAGTATCATGGTCAGCCGGTTTCCGACGGGGCTCGTCGACGCCAAGCTCGACCGGGCGGCGGAGCGCGATTTCGAAGTGGTTCAGGCGTTCGTCGGGAGCGTGCGGACGATTCGCGCAGAGCACGACGTGCCTAGAAGTCGGTCGATGCGCATCCACTGGCACAGCCACGACGAGGACAAGCACCGCGTTCTCGACGCCGAGCGACGGACGATCGAGGCCCTGGGCCGCTGCGAGCTCTGCTTCGAGGCGGACCCTGCGAAGCTCGACGATCCGAACGCGCATTTCAAGAACGCCGCCGTTTTCGTGAACCCGGCGATTCGGGCCGCAGTGCCGGATGTCATCGACACCGAGAAGGAGCGCGACCGCCTGCAGCGTAACCTCAAGAAGGTCGAAAAGGAGCTCGGCGTGCTCGAGAAGAAGCTCGCCAACCCGAGCTTCGTCGAGCGCGCGCCCGAGGCCGTGGTCGACAAATCGAGGCGGGACTCCCTCGAGCTCCGGGACAAACGTGAACGTTTGGAAGCGGCGTTGAATAGCCTTTGAAGGAGCACGTTGAGCAACGCGGCCATAGATTCGACCCAGGCTGACACCGAGCGGCCGCTTTGCGTGGACCTCGATGGGACGCTGCTGGCCACCGACACGATGGCCGAAGGCTTCATGGGACTGCTCAAGAGCGCGCCATGGAAGCTTCCGGCCGCGCTTGCCGCACTGCGCAGCGGCCGACCCAAGCTCAAGCGATACCTCGCCGAGAATGCACCCGTCGACCCCGCAACCCTTCCCTACCGGCCTGAGGTGCTCGACGCGATTAGCGAGGCGCGCGCCGCAGGTCGTCGGGTGCTGCTGGTGACCGCGTCTGACCAAGGCACCGCCGATCGGGTCGCCGAACATTTGGGGCTCTTCGACGAAGCGATTGGAAGCGACGGGCAGAACAACCTGAAGGCTCACCGAAAAGCCGACTATTTGGGGGGGCGCTTTGGTGCGGGCGGGTTTCAGTACCTCGGCGACTCGTCGGCGGACCTGCCGGTGTGGAAGGCTGCTGGCGAGGCGAGCATGGTGTGCCCGAGCCCTGCCACTCAGCGCGCCGCCGAGCAGCTGGTATCGAGCGCTACGGTCCTGGTCCCTCGGCCTCCGAAGCTCGAGGCCGCGGTGCGGGAGCTTCGGCCTCACCAATGGGCCAAGAACATCCTGCTCTTCGTCCCCCTCTACTTCTCGCACCAGTACAACGATATGGGCCTGGTCTTCGCAGCAGTCATGGCCTTCCTCTCGTTCTCCTTTTGCGCCTCGTCGATTTATGTCTTGAACGACCTCGTCGACCTGCCGGCGGACCGTCAGCATCGGAGCAAGCGCAATCGGCCCCTTGCCGCCGGCACGCTCTCGATTCCGGAGGCGGTTGCGCTCGCCCTCGCTTCGCTCGGCGTGGCGGTCGCCTTGGCCGCTATCTTCGTTCGCCCCGAGTTCGTCCTCGTGCTCCTGGGCTACGTCGCGCTCACCACGGCGTACAGCTTCGTTCTCAAGCAGCACATGATTGTGGACGTGCTCACGCTGGCCTCGCTCTTCACCTATCGGGTGGTCGCCGGTGGCGTCGCGGTCGACGTGAAACTCTCGCCCTGGCTGCTCGCATTTTCGATCTTCTTCTTCACGAGCTTGGCCTTCGTGAAGCGCTATAGCGAGCTGATTCAAGTCAAAGGGGACGGCGGCCAGTCGCTCAAGGGCCGCAACTACGTCCCGGCCGACATCCCCATCATCACTTCGGCAGGGCCGGCTGCGGGTTTGCTCGCGGTGCTCGTCTTCGCGCTCTACATCAATAGCCCCGTCGTGATGCGGTACTACTCCGCGCCCGAGGCGCTATGGGGCATCTGCTTGATTCTGGTCTACTGGATCATCCGCATTTGGTTCCTCGCCGCGCGTGACCAAATGCACGACGACCCGGTACTGTTTGCCGTGAAAGACAAGATGAGCCTCCTCGCCGGCGTGCTCGTGATCGTCTGCCTGCTCGCTGCGCGATAGGGCTAGCTCAAAAGAGCTCCAACTGCCCCGGTTGAACCACGCCTTCGTGGAAGCGCACGCCTTCGAGCTCGAGCAAGACCTGTTTGCGTTCGAGCCCGCCGCCGTACCCTCCGAGGTGGTGCCCGGCCTCGACGACCCGATGACAAGGTACGATGACCGGTATCGGATTGACGTGGTTGGCCTGGCCCACCGCACGCATGGCACGGGGCGATTGGATCTCTTGGGCGATGCCGCCATAGGTGCGCACCTGGCCCCAGGGGATCTTGCGAAGCGCGTTCCAGACACGAAGCTGAAAGTCGGTGCCACGAAGGTCGAGCGGAACGTCGGCGAAGTCTTCCGGCTCGGCTGCGAAGTAGCGCGCGAGCGGCTCCGCGTAGACGGCGGGAACCGGATGGGGGTCGGCGAGCTCGCTGTTGACGCGCTCGAAGGAAAGCTCCAGCAGGCCCACGTCCGTCCAGGCGAGCCAGAGCGTGCCGAGCCCGCGGGCTTCAAAGGTGCCCCAACCCGTGACGGGAGCTTGGTGGGGTCGGTTGGCGGTGGTACCTTCCGTGCTCATGGTTCGCTCGGTCCTTGCATCTGCCTTGCTGCTTTCAATTGCATGCGGACACAGCCTTAAACAAGCGCAAAGAAGCGAGGAGGCGTACGAGCAGTGCTACGGCGCCGACTACAACCCCGCCGTAACGCCCGCCCAGCGCGGTGACTGCTGGGCCGGCTGGCTGCGAGCGCATTCGGCTGCAGAGCCCCCTGAGCGCATCCGCTACGCCGAAATGCGCCTGCATCAGCTCGCCATCGACGGCTCGACGCGTCCACTTCCGGCGGATGCGCCGGAGCCCCTGCCCGTTTACGAGCATGAGTACCCAAGGCCGCCGCCGAGCGAGTATCAGCTGTCCGGTTGCAATCCACTCTGCAACGACCGCTGGGCAAGCTGCAACAGCCACTGCGAGCTGAAGGATAAGAACTGCGTGGCGGCTTGTGAGAGCGAGTTTCGGGTTTGCGTGGACGGGTGCCCGTAGAATACCGGGGCGCGGAAAAAAGGCGCGACGCGGGGGCGCGTCGACGGCTTCGTCC
>JABDJF010000495.1 GCA_013002645.1 Myxococcales bacterium | reverse complement strand
TCGTCATCTCGCGTCGCGCTTGGCCACCAATCCCGACCCGCGGCCCTACATCCCCACGAGCTTGATCGACGCGCCGAACGTTTCCTACGGAACGAGCACCAACTTGCCAACGGTCATCCCCGACTCGATATCGGCATGCGCCCTGGCAACGTCCTCGAAAGGGTATTCCTTTACAGGAGGGGGTTGAATTTTGCCTTCTTCGATCCACTGGCGCAGATCGGAAACAAAGTGTTCTAGGAGATCCGTTCGATCAAAGAGATAGCTTAGATTAAAAGCGAGTACACTCTTGCTATCGTTCGTCAGGTCTAGCGGGTTGAACCGTGGTGTCCTCAGCCAATCCGAAGCAAGCTTCAGCCAATTGGGTTTGCCTCCCTTCTTTGGCATCATCGTGTGGAAACCATAGACCACGAGTTTTCCCGCTCGGCGGAGGTGCTTGTAGCTATCCCGAAGAGTCGCGACACCATTGGCATCACAAATCACGTCGTAACCTTGTGGTGCGTGGGTATCCGCTTCCTTCCACAAGTCCTGTTTCGACTTGTCGATCACGAAATCTGCCCCCATCGCCTTCGCGACCTCTACTTTGTGGCTCGCACCCACTACCCCAACCACCTCGCAACCCATGATTTTTCCGAGCTGAACGAGGCTGCTACCCACCCCTCCGGCGGCAGAATGCACTAGCATCTTCGCTCCTGGCCGCGGGTGTGCGAGCTCCTTCAGGGCGAACCATGCGGTCATGAAGACAGCAGGTAGCGAGGCCGCCTGAGCGTACGAAAGCGCGTCGGACTTAGGAAACACATAGACGTCTCTTACACACAACTTCGTTGCATACCCATCAAAGAGAGTGACCGAGACAACCTCATCTCCAGGTTTGAAAGCCTTCGCTCTTTCACCACATTGCTCAACGACTCCTGACACCTCGAAGCCGGGGGTAATAGGCCAGCCCACGAATTCTCTTGCGGAAGAGTAAAGTCCCATACGCACGGTGACATCCGCGTAATTGATCCCGATGGCGCGCACGTCGATGACGACCTCATCGGGGCCGGGGCTCGGGTCGGGGACCTCTTCGAGGCTTAGTTGATCGTAGCTACCAGCCTTGTGAATGACGACCTTCTTCATCGGGACACACTCATCGTTACGCGTATAATGCGTTGTGCCGTTCCGCCTTGCTGAAGCGCGGAGAAAGCGACGTCAGGTATTCATGGACCCCACCAAACTAAGCGAGTACGACCAGAAGCTCAACCGCTACCTGCGACTCAACACGTTCCCGGTGGCAGTTAGTTTCCTGCGCAGCTGGGACGAGATGCCGCCACGGGCAAAACGTCCCGGCAAGGATCTGAATAATCGTTTCACCACTTGTCAGGCGATCGCGATGTCGCGTCGCTACGGCTGGGTGCTGGCGCTGGGACGGGAGGACAGCAGCTGCGTGCTCGGTGCGATGGCGGTCGGTCTGGAAAAGCGCCTTCCTCACTATGCCGAAGGCAATCTCTGTATTGATATCTACACGGAAAATCTGCGCGCTGGACACATCAGCGAGGAGAGTGTTCCGCGCTTCGCCGAAGGGGAGTACGTAGGCGTGGTGACCGCTCCCTTGAACCGCGCGTCGGGTACCCCAGATTCCATCGTCATCTACGGAAACGGCGCGCAGGTCATGCGTCTCGGCCAAGCCTACCTGTGGAAGCGCGGCGGCACGCTACAGAGCGAGTTCCGCGGCCGCATCGACTGCGCCGATGTCGCCATCGCTCCGGTGATCAAGGGCGAGCCGCAGATGATTGTCCCCTGCAGCGGCGATCGCATCTTCGGGCAGGTCCAGGACCATGAAATTGCCTTCGGTTTTCCGTTCGCCTTGATGGAAGAGATCCTCGAAGGGCTCGAGGCGACTCACAAGGCCGGCACCCGTTATCCGGTCACCAACTGGCTTAACTACACCGGGGGGTTCCCACCGTCGTACGACGAGTACCGCAAGATGCTCGATGACGCCGGCCCGCCCAAGAAGGACTGACGCACAGCGGAACTGATGGCCTGCGATCTGACCCTCGACGGAGCGCGCGCATCGCACGAACCAGGGACTCGGGACCCCCTAACGCCGCGTCCTCGAGAACCCCCCGAGCTCGCTCCTCGTCCTGCTCGGGCCACAGGCCGCCGCTGCTTTGTTCTTTGATGCCGCGCTACTGATCGCTGGGCTGACGTTCGAATGCACCGACCTCACACTTCGTGGAGG
>JABDJF010000493.1 GCA_013002645.1 Myxococcales bacterium | reverse complement strand
CATCGAGACCGGAGATGAGGTGGTTTTCGTCGGCCCCGCCGCCGACGTGAAGTTGGCACAAGATCTGTTCGTCCTACCGCGTTGAGCGACGACTGGCATACGGCGGCGGAGCACGAGATCAGCACCGACACCGGGACACGAAGAAACGCAGATTTACCGCCGGCCGGCACACATCGCCGACGAGCCTCGGCGCTCAATCAACCGGCACGGAGGATATGGGTCACGACGGTCGCGCCGGTTCCGCCGATGTTCTGTACCATCGCGGTCTCGGCGCCTCGCACCTGGTTTTGTCCCGCTTCGCCGCTCAGTTGAAGGGCCGTTTCGACGATCTGGTAGACCCCCGTCGCTCCGACCGGATGTCCCCGGGCCTTGAGGCCGCCCATCGTGGCGATCGGCAGGTCGCCGTCGATTTGGGTGACGCCTTCCTCGCCCAGACGCGTGCCTTCGCCTGGTTTCGCGAAGCCCGCCGCCTCGAGGCTCAGCGCGGTGATGACGGTGTAGGCATCGTGCAGCTCGAAGATATCCATGTCCCCCGGCTTGAGGCCCGCCTGGGCGTAAGCCCGCTGGCTGGAAAGCTCTGCGCCCGCCAGTTTGAGCGGGTCGGCGCGCCGGTCGATCGCGAGGGAATCCGTACCGACGGCTGAGGCCACGATCTCAATCGAGACGCCCGCTCGGCCCAAGCCACGAAGGACGTCTTCGCTCGCCAGGACGATCGCCGCCGCGCCGTCGCAGGTGGGTGGCGCATCCATGAGCTTCACCGGCGGCACGAGAACCTTGGAGTCGAGGTAGGCATCGAGGTCAATTGGCTTTTTCAACAGCGCATTCGGATTGTTCAACGCGTTGGCGTGGGCCGCGATTGCGAAAGGCGCGAATTGCTCGGGTCGCGTTCCGTAGCGGTCCATGTACAAGGCCATGAGCCGAGCGTTGAGCGAAATAAACGATTCGCCGTGCGCGCCCTCGAGCTCCCAGTCCGCCGCCGTCGCCAGCGCGAGCGTGACGGCGTCGCGCGGCGCATGGGTCATGCGCTCCATGCCGCAGACGACGACCAAGTCGTGCAGGCCTCCCGCGATCGCGCTGTAGCCAATGCGAACCGCAGCGGCACCGGAGCCGCAGGCTGCCTCCATAGTCATCGCTTCGACGCCGCGCAGTCCCGCAGCGTCCGCGTAAAGCGGCCCGAGCTGCTGCTGGCTCCCTAGAATTCCCCCCATCATGTTGCCGACGAACAGGGCGCTGATGTCGCCCGCCTCCACGCCGGCGCTGATCATGGCTCCATGGATCGCATCTCTTGCCATGTAGCGGCCACGGATATCCTCGCCCTTCGACACAGGTGTTTGTCCGATACCGGCGATGTACACTTTGCGCACTGCGAGCTCCCCATGCTTGTTCAGCATGTAGCCAATAGCTAGCGCAGACAGGCCGCGCCCGCCGGTCGACGAGCCACCGTCCGATAGCCAACCATGCCGACCAACACCATCTTGCCGGCAGCCAAGCCGAATGCTATGTTTTCCATTGGTATCCATGTTTTTCCTAGGCATGCCGCCGGAGCAATGATGAGCAAGCAATCTCAAATCTCGGCCACCGTTTCGGAGGCCACCAAAGAAAGGCTCGACCGGTTTGTCGAGAGCCGCGGGCTCAAGAAAAACTTCGTGGTAGAGCAAGCGCTGCTCTACTTCATCGAGGCCCGCACCGAGCTTCCCGATGAAGCGTTGGTGCCCGCCCGCCTGGTTCTCGAGGACAAAGCCTTCGACCGCATCGCGGAGCTCATTGCGAGCCCACCTGCGCCCACCGAGGCCCTGCGTGAGCTGATGCGTGGCCAAGGCGATTGAGATCCGTCCGCTCGCTCGCGACGACGACCGCAGCGGCTTCTCGTGCGGACAGCGCGACCTCGACCGCTTCTTCGAACACTATGCCGGCCAGAACCAATTCAAGCTGCACCTCGCCGTGACCTACGTCGCCGTCGTCGACGAACGGATCGTCGGCTTCGCCACGGTCGCCGCTTCGTCCATCGAACGGGCGCGC
This sequence comes from Myxococcales bacterium, assembly GCA_013002645.1. Classification (GTDB taxonomy): domain Bacteria; phylum Myxococcota_A; class Polyangia; order Polyangiales; family Houyiibacteriaceae; genus SG8-38. The sequence continues at coordinate 539 of JABDJF010000493.1, read as the reverse complement.
GTACCGAGCGCTCGCCTTCGCAAACGTTTGCCCACCTATCCACTTCCCGTACTGCGTCTGGCGCGCCTGGGCGTCGACACGCGCGCCCAAGGCCACGGCGTCGGCAGCGCGCTCCTGCGCCACGTGCTCGCCCTCGCAGTCGAACAACGCGACCTTTTCGGCTGCGTCGCAGTCGTCACCGACGCCAAGCCACAAAGCGTGAGCTTCTATCGATCCCTCGGCTTCGTCCCGCTCGAGGACGTGCGCGAGGGCCTCCTACACGGCGAGCCCCTGCCCATGCTCCTGCCCGTGGCCGCAATCGCATCCGCCGTCCCATGAAGGACAACAGGTCGCGCGCCGGTTTCCACTTCGAGTCCCGCAGAGACGTCATCCTGCGGCCGCGCGCTCCCCACCCATTGACCCCCGATGCCCCGCCGCTAGATCCCGATCATGCCGAAACCTCTGATGTGTCCCCCCGAAGTCCTGAGCCAAAATCTGCATGCGCGTCGTGTGATTGTGACTGGTGCCAACTCCGGCATCGGTTTCGTCACCGCGAAACA
>JABDJF010000484.1 GCA_013002645.1 Myxococcales bacterium | reverse complement strand
GATCGAGACGCTCAACGCGCTTGGCCTCGAGCTCTAGAGAGCTGCGACCACGCGCTGTTCCTGCAAGATTTCGATGTCGGCGATCTTCCACTGACCTCCGATACGAGCGAGTGTGATCTGCGCGTCGTATTGGTTGGTGCGCATATGGGTGTGCCCCCAATGCCCCACGGAGCCGGTCGCGTTCCACTTGGTGCGATAGCGCAGGGTGCCTGCTTCCGGGGTGTCAGACGCGACCACCTCGAGCAGGTCGACTTCGCGGACGCGGACCCGCGCGCCACCTTGGTTCTCGAGTCGAAGGCCCTTTCGCATCTCGAGGTAAACACGCTCCAGGACGTCGCCTGAGAGGCTTTGCGCCAGGCGATCGAAGACGACTTCTTCATCTCGAAAGTCGAGTGAGCGATAGACGTTGTAGAGAAGGGCATGAATCGTCGGCGTGGCCTCCTCGCCAGACGGCGCGCGAACCTTCGACGGCACGGGGATGTCGACCGAGGGCGTGGGCACCAGCCAGGCAACCACCGCAATTGCGACCGCTGCATGGCCGAGCATCCAGGACCGTCGACGCCAGGCCAAGAGCCAGAGTCCGAGCGCACAAATCAATCCGATGCTGAAACCGATCGGAATGGAGGGGTGAGACTTCGGAGCTCGAACCTCGAGCTCGCCAGGCTGGGTGCTTCCTTTGAGGTAGTTCACCCAATGGAGTTGGCTGTCGTCGGGAACCAGGAAGGAGGGCATCGGCCCGGCCTCGTCGGTCGCTGAACCCGGTACGCTGTTGATGCGCTCGTCAAAGAGATCCCAGTCGAGACGCACATCCTTAGGGAGGCCGTCCACCGGGTAGACGAAGATCGCGCCGACGATCGCGCTGGTGCCGTCGACCGGCTCATCAGACGTCACGACTCGCGTCATTCGCAGTCCTCGCTTCAGGAAATGGATGCGGTCGAGGATCGGCTCGGGCTGCGCTCCGTCGATGGTAACCGGGGCACGTGTTGCGAGAAACGCTGCGATCTGCGCCAGCAAGGCGTCTCTCCGGTCTGCTGGGATGGGCTCGTGTGGCTGAACGTCGAGCTCGGTGAAGCGCGCGAGATCGAGCGGTCGAACGACGAACTCTTTTCGAACTTCGAAGGGCTCGACGTAGAGAAAGATGTTCATCGGCGAGTCGAACTGACGTTTCAAGGTCCGGCGTTCGAAGCGCGAGTAGAAGGGATCGTCCCAGTCGAGCTGAAGTCGCTCCGAGGCGGCCAGGTATCGGAAGTCGTTGACCGCCACGCCTCGGTGGTAGACGACGAAGCCGATGTCGGCCACGGCGTATCCGTCCTTGGATGGAGGGCTGAAGACCAGCGTCCTCGGTTGCCTGCGGAGCGGGTATCGCAGCACGACGAACAGCCCCTCTTCTGCCGTGGCTGTGGGCAAAGGCTCCCCGCTGACCTCGTCGCGTTCCACCTTCTTGCGCCGTTCCGTGCGTTCGATGCTGCCGCGTAGTCGCGTTCCATCCGCCAGGAACGAGACCTCGGACCCGGGCGGGATCGGCACCGGAAATTCCTTGGCGCTCGTGGCAGCTTCGACCAGCGAGGGGAAGCCGGCGACCTCTCGGTCTCCGATCTCGAGCTCGACCAGGATCGCATCCTCTTCGACAAATGCTTCCATGATCGTGCTCGCGGTCATCGCGCGCGTAACCATGACCGCATCCGCAAGCGCGACGCTTGGGAGCACGAGGGCCAGGACGGGGAGCAACCCGCGCGCGCTCAGCGGCATGGCTTCACTCCCGCCACACACTCGAGGCGAGCGACATTGTCCTTCATCACCGAAAGAAAATCCCCGCCCGAAGGGGATTGCCCTGCAGGATCGAACACGATGGCGGTGATGCCGCGCTCGAGAAGGCCTGCTTCCGTGGCCGCCAGGGGAGGGGCCTCCCACAGCATCCACTTCGCACGATGTTGCTTCAGCATCGCGTCGACCTCCTTCCAGTCGTCGTCGCCCAGCGCCTCGTCGGGCTCGAGATGCAGGCTTTGAATCGAAAGGCCGTACGCGTCGGCGAGGTATGGATAGACGGGATGAGAAGCGAGGAGCGGCTGCTCCGCTAGGGCCTTGCCCACGACGCGCAGCCGCTCGTCTAGGTCGAGGAGATCGCGCTCGAGTGTCTTGAACTCGGCGGAGACGTCATCCTTCGCAGTTGGCATCCGTTCGATTAGGGCGTCGCGAATGCGGCGCGACTGACACGCCGCGAGGCGCAGGTCCAGCCAGGTCGTGAAGGCGAGCTCCCCGTGGGCGTGCGTTCCTTCGGGGCCGTGCTGGTGCTGAACGCCTTGCCGGGTTCGGAGATACGCATCGCGGCATCCGTCCGCCGTGACCACCATTGTGGCTTGGGGAAGCGTCGCGTAGCGCGTCCATCCTGCGTAGCCTGCGCCGTTCATGAGGATCAAGCT
>JABDJF010000451.1 GCA_013002645.1 Myxococcales bacterium | reverse complement strand
CGACGAATGCCGTGGAAATCTCCACGTTGTCGTTTGGCGCAAACGCAAACATGGCCACGATCCCGCGCTCTTGGAGGTTGTCGGCGAGCATCCTCAGGGCGGCGATGACCGCCTGGGTCTCGTTCTCGCTCGTGGGAAGGCGCAAAACCTCCACCAGGGCGTGTCCAAAGCAGTCTTGGAACTCAGCAGAGATGTAGTTGGTCTTGCTGCGACGAACGCTGGCGTCGAAGTAGATGCGCTCCGCGTCGCGCCCGAACATGTCGAACGAGCCAAAGGCCGGGTTCTTCTTCCATGCAGCGTCTCGCGCCGCGAGGGCCTCTTTTTCGGTCACGGGCCGAACGGACGCGCCCTTGAGCTTCTCGGGAATGTCCTTGGCAGCCTTCTTGGCGGCGTTGATGGTCCGCTCGGTGAGCTTTGCGGATGCATCGCTGACCTCGATCGAGGCGGTCTTGTCGCCGATGACGCACCCACAGAGATGGCCGTCGCAGCGCTTGTAGAAGCCGGGGATCGTCCCCTCACGAACGAAGCCCACGCGCGTCCACGATGAAACTTCGTCTTTCTCTACCAGCGTGATCACCTTTTGGACGTTCTCCTGCGTGGCAACCGACTGAATGTAGAGCCGTTTGGCCGGAAGCGCGCCAGCTCGGAAGTCGATCACGCGAATGCATCGCGTTCGACGGTTGAGCAGCAGACAAAGGTAGGCGCTGTCGCTCCGGAAGTAGAGCTCTTCGACCGTTGGCTTTTTTGCGGGTCGTTTGGATGCGGCAGCTTTCGCTCGAACCATGCGTCAACACCTTGAAAATACTTTAGTTTTCAGAACGAGGCGGAATGTAGTGTGTGGACCCCTTCGTGTCAAAAGGAAGGGGCAAGCCCGACGTGCGGTCCTGCCCCTTCCTGACGGTGTTTCGCTCGCTTAGTTCTTGAGCGCGTCGTCGATCGCAACCTTGAATGCCGCGAAGGGCTGGGCACCTTGAACCAGCTTGCCGTTGATGAAGAACGACGGCGTACCAATCCTCGCACCGGCCTTGGCGACCGCCGCCATATCGGCATCGACCGCAGCTTTGTGCTTGCCGGAATCGAGCGCGGCCTTGAACGCCTTCATGTTGATACCTCCGACTTGCTCCGCGAATTTCTCGAGGTTCTCTCGCGAAAGCGTCTTCTGGTTGGCGAAAAGGAGATCGTGGTACGCCCAGAACGCCTTGTCGCCCTTCTGAGCAAAGACCTCTCGTGCCGCCTGAGCAGCGGGCTGCGCGTCCTTGTGGAACGGTAGCGGGTAGTCGCGCCACACGATCTGAACCTTGTCGCCGTACTCCTTGATGACCTGTGCGACGGTCGGGTTGACGCGGCTGCAGAAGGGACACTGGAAGTCGCTGAACTCCTGGATCACCACCTTTGCTTTGGCCGCGCCCTTGGTCGGGGCGTTCTTGGGAACCGCGATGTCGTAGATCTTGTTGGCATCCGGCGCTGGTTTCGCCGGTGCGGTCTTCGGACCGGTCTCACCCTTGGCAATCGTCGTCGCGTAGACCTTGGCTCGGGGCGTGCCCTTTGCGACGAGGGCCTTCGCCTTCGCCATCTCTTCGTCGATCACCGTCGTGAAGGCCGCCAGCGGCTGGGCGCCCCGGAGGTTGCGGCCGTTGATGAAGAACGCCGGGGTCCCACGGGCCCCCAAGCTGCTGGCCAATGCCTGCTGCTCTTGAATCGTCTTGCCGTACTTGTCGTCCGCAATGGCCTTTTTGACCTTCGAGACGTTCAGGCCCTGCTCCTTCGCCCACTTCTGGAGGTTGTCGGCGGTCAGGGCTTTCTGATTCTCGAACATCTTATTGTGCATCGCCCAAAAGCCCTTGTTGCCCTTTTGCGCGTGGGCCTCGAGAGCCGCGTTCGCCGCACCCTTCGCGTTCTTGTGGAACGGAAGCGGATTGTTCATCCAAACGACGCGGACGTCCTTGCCGTACTTGTCCTGTACCTGCTTGAGCGTCGGCTCGACGCGGCCGCAGAACGGACACTCGAAGTCGCTGATCTCGACGATGGTGACCAGCGCGTCGGCGGGACCCTTTTGGGGCTCGTTACCCTTGAGCGGAACCTTGTAGACCGCTTTCGGATCGGGCTGACCAGCCTTCGGAGCTTGTGGCTTCGGAGCCGCCGCCTTGGTGAGTCCACCCTTGGTCACCGTCGCGTAGATCTGCTCCTTCTTCACGCCCTGCTTGAGCAGGGTTTCGGCAGTTGCGATTTCTTCGTCGATGACTTTCTGAAATGCCGCGAAAGGTTGCGCCCCTCGTAGCTGTCGCCCGTTCACGAAAAAGTACGGAGTGCCTCGCGCCCCGAGCTGGGTTGCCATGGCCTGATCCGCATCGATCGCCTTTTTGTGAGTTCCTTCGTCGAGGGCCTTCTTGACCTTCGCCGAGTCGAGTCCGGCTTTTTCCGCGTAGCCTTCGAGCTCTGCGCGGCCGAGCGCCTTCTGGTTTGCGAAGAGCGTATCGTGCACCTCCCAGAACTTGTCGTTGCCACCCTGCGCGTAGGCCTCCATGGCCACCGCGGCTGCCGGCGCCGCGTTATTGTGGAAGCTCAGAGGGTTGTTACGCCAAACGATTCGGACCTTGTCGCCGTAGGTGTCGGCGATCTGCTTTGTGGTCGGCAGAACCCGAGCGCAGAAGGGGCACTGGAACTCGCTGAACTCGACGATCGTGACGAGCGCATCCTTCGGGCCCCTGGAGGGCTGCTCGCCGGTGACTGGGACCTTGTAACGCTCGACGTCGCCCGCGACGATGACGTCCGCGGCCTGCGCCTCCTCTGTGTCGCCCGTATCGGCGACTTCGGTAGTGGAGCGTGAGCCCAAGACGTACCCGACTGTAACTCCAGCGATCGCCATGACGATGGCCAATAGAATTGATGAACCTTTACTCATAATCTTATCCTCGCGCCGCGACTGAGCGGCGAGCTCGAAACAAACTCAACGTTCAAATGAACGAACCAAATGCCGGGACGACCG
>JABDJF010000445.1 GCA_013002645.1 Myxococcales bacterium | reverse complement strand
GGGAAATACGATCTCCGCGGACAGCGCCGCCCCACCCTCGGAGGCGTAGTCCCGAAGCTTGGTCTGCACTTGCCGGACGATCGGCGTGATCATGCCCGCCTCGGTGCCGAGGATGAATCGCAGGTTGGCCTGTTCTCCGCGCGCGATTGCCTCATCGACCTTGCCCAAGATGAACGCGAGAATGTTCGACGTGGACCCTACGACGCCGTTGCCTTCTCGCTGCGCCTGCAAGCCGAGCTCGAACATTTCGCCGGGGACCTCCAGGTGCGCGGTGACGAAGACATCGGCGTAGTGTGCGCGAACCAACTCGACGACCTCGCGGCCAAACATGTGGTGAACGATGCACGTGCCTTGCTCGAAGTAGTGAAATCGCGGCAGCAACGAGCGGACCGTTCCCTGGTCGTGCTGGGAATGGAGTTGTCGGATCTGGCGGTCGGGCATCTCCGCGAGGTTCTTGAACATGTGCGCGAGGTTGTCGCCCATGTAGGTATCCGGGCCAAACCAAATGTGCACACAGGGAATCTGGGCGGCGGCCTGCAGCACAGTCCGTACGACATTCGACGACGTACAGGTAATCGTCGGGACGATCGCGTGCGCCTTGGCTTTGGTGACGAGGCTGGTGTTGATGTAGACGACGTGGAGTGAGCGCGGCGTCTCCGCGGCGTTCATCAGATAGGCGCCGTAGGCCTCGGCCTCGGCGGACTCGGCGAGCGAGCACCCAATCGGCTCAACCGCCACTCGATAGACGGGAATGTGGGAATGCCCCGATGCATCGAGCATGGCGCGGACGTTCTCGCTCATGAAGTCGACCCCGAGAACCGCGATGGTGCTGACCCCCTGCTCCGCCATCGAGATCGCTCGATCGGCCATCGCCAGTGAGTCCGAGACGTGGATGTGCGGCCAATCGCAAGCCGAGAGCGCGCCTTGGAGCTCCGGGTCCATGTAAAAGTGAGCGACGACACCGGCGTTCTTTTCGCGGAGCAAGCTTTGGAGCTGCGCGACCAGCCCCGGGTCAGGCCGCAAGAACGCCGCTTGGGCTTCTGCAAAGGCCCCCTGGGGAACCAGGGCGTCGGCGGTAATGCGTAGAGATGGAAATACCGGAAGTGTCATCTGCGACCAGCTCTCAAAAGCGGAGTATACCTCCTGCCCGGCGCCCTCGATGTCAAGCGAACCCACAGAGACCTCGGTCTACGTCCACTTCCCATGGTGCGCGCGAAAGTGCCCTTATTGTGACTTCGCGACCGAGCCGATCCGCGCCGACGCCCTACCCCATGACGCGTACGCAGACGCGCTGCTTCGTGAGCTCGATGCGCGTGCGGAGGCCTTGGAGGGACGGAGGCTGAAGTCGGTCTTTTTCGGTGGTGGCACGCCATCGCTGTGGGCGACGAACGCGCTGAGGCGAACCCTCGAAGGGATCCGCGAAGCGTTCGAAGAGGCGACCGAGGACCTCGAAGTCACCGTCGAATGCAATCCGAGCTCACTCGACCGCACTCGAGCTTCTCACCTTCGTCAAGCGGGCGTGAATCGTCTCTCGATCGGCGTGCAATCGTTGTCTGACCCGCACCTGCGATTTCTCGGCCGCTTGCACGACCGAGACCGGGCGCTCGGGGCGCTCGACGACGCGACGAAGGAAATACCGCGCGTCAGCGCCGACCTGATGTTCGGCATGCCCGGCCAGACGATCGGGCAGCTCGCTGAAGACATCTCCACAATCGCTGAAACGGGCGTCCGGCACGTGTCAGCCTACGCGCTGACGATCGAAGAAAAGACGATGTTCGGTTCGCTTCACCGCGCGGGGAAGCTTCGCGTTGCACCCGAAGCGCGGTACGCTGAGCTCTTCGAGCATGCCGAGCGCTGCTTCACCGACCTCGGCTGGACACACTACGAGGTCTCGAACTACGCGGCCGATGGAGAGCTTTCGCGCCACAATCTGCACTACTGGCGAGGCGGCGCCTACCTAGGGCTTGGCGCAGCGGCGGTCGGCTGCCTCGACCACGGGCCGGGGCGCGCGGAGCGGTGGCGAAACGAGCCCAATCCGCAGCGGTACATGCGCCAGCAAACCTTGGAAGTCGAGGCAGAAGAGCTGGGCCCCGACGAGATCATTCGCGAGGCTCTGATGCTTGGGCTGCGCACGGAAGACGGAACGAACCTGGTCGCGACCAAACAAAGAGCCGGCCGCGATCCGCGCGAAGGCAGGGAGCATGAGATCGAGCGCGCCATCCAACGAGGCAACCTCGTGCTGGATGGCGACTGGCTGCGCGTTCCCATGGATCGTTGGCTGAAACTTGACGGCATTGTGCGAGACTTGTTTTAGAGTGCTCTTCGGTGAAGCTCGATTTTGAAGAAGTCTCGGTCGCCGGCCTGGCCAAGTCCTACGGGCCGACGCTCGCGCTGGCCGGCGTGGACCTGCGCTTCGAGGCGGGGAAGGCAACGGCGATCCAGGGCGCGAACGGCTCCGGGAAATCGACGCTGCTGTGGCTGCTTGCGATGCTCGCCTATCCGACGCGGGGCGAGATTCGGTATGGTCGCTACCGCGCTTCACACGCAGACGCGCTTCGAGGTCGCATCGGCTTCGTCGCGCACCAACTTCAACTCTACCCCGGGCTGAGCGGTCACGAGAACCTAGTGCTCGCCGCCAAGCTGCAAAGCATCCCGTACGCGCAGAAGCGTGCGACCGACCTCTGCGAAGCGCTCTCCTTGGGGGAGTACTGGAATCGGCCCGTCCGGACCTATTCTCGCGGCCAAGCGCAGCGCGTCTCGATCGCTCGTGCTCTGCTGCACCAGCCACGCCTGCTGTTGATGGACGAGCCTGCCACCGGGCTCGACGTCGCGTCCACCGCTTCGTTCATCGATTTGATCGAGCAGCAGAAGCGGGAAGGCGCGATCGTCCTCATCGTGACCCACGAAGCGAAATTCGCAGACACCGTGGCCGACCGTGTCCTTCACATGGATCGCGGCCGAATCGTGGAGCCGCAGGCATGAACACCCTCCGCGCCGCATGGCTGGTCGCCCTCAAAGACCTGCAGCTGGAGATGCGCACCAAAGAGATTCTGACCTCCACCGGGCTCTTTGCGGTTCTGGTCGTCACGTTGGGCTCGCTCGCGTTTTACACCGATCCGGTCAGCTCCCCGAACGTAGCGCCAGGGGTGCTTTGGATCTCGATCCTCTTTTGCGGGATCCTGCTCATCGGCCGGAGCTGGGCGCTGGAGCGAGAGAACGACGCGATATTCGGCCTACTTCTCGCGCCGATTCCACGGCCGTCGATTTACATCGGCAAGACAATCAGCGCCCTCGTCTTGCTCTTCGCGGTCGAGCTTCTTCTGGTCCCCCTTTGCCTCGTGTTTTTTCAGATCGAACCGGCCGGGGTCTTGCTGCCGCTCCTCGCGCTGGTGTTTCTGGGTTCGCTGGGCTTCGTCGCGACTGCTTCGTTGTTCTCCGCTGTCGGGATTCGTACCCGGGCTCGCGACCTGATGCTGAGTGTCCTCGTGTTCCCCTTGGTGGCTCCCGCTCTGCTCGCCTCCGCCGTCGCGACGCGCGAGCTCTTTGCCGGGGCCAGCGCCGCGGAGGTCATCGGCTGGATCCGCATCTTGACCGCGTTCGACCTCTTGTTCATCGGTTTTGGCGTCTGGGTATCGCGCCACCTCCTCGCGGAGACCTAGGCGATCAGCGGTACGCGCGAATCAGGTCCAGCGCGACCGGGTTCGACCAGTCGAGCGCGCCGTCAAAGCGAAAGCGCACCACGCCGTCGGCGTCGATGATCCAAGTCTCCGGAAAGAGCTTGGTGCCGAACTGCTCGGTCACGACCTTCCGGTCCACGTCGAGCAAGCTGGTGATGCGCGAGTTGCGAGGAATTATCGTCTCGACTTCTGCCCAGCTCCGGTCGGTCGAGATGGCGACGACCTCGACATCGCCCCAGTCTTGAGTGAGCTCGGCCAGCAGCTCGATGGTTGGCATCTCCTGAATGCAGGGCCGGCAGGTGACCGTCCAAAAGTTCATCACGATGACTTTCCCGCGCTGTTCGGACATCTTCCACTCACCGCCGCCTTGCGTCGGGAGGCTGAAGTCCGGGGCAAGGAGCGAGGCGCCGAGGTAGTGAGGAACGCCGCCTTGGCCGTCCATCAGCTGCTCGAAGCGCGCGTTCCCGAGAAGCGCCCTGAACGGAGCTTCGCGCGCGCGTGCCTGCGCATCGACGACCGCCCCCGTGAAGATGAAGATCAGCGGAAACGCAATCGCGGCGACGATGATGGTGGCGATGAGCTCCCGGCGAGACACGCAGGGGGCTTAGCGCTTTTCGAGACCGAGCGAAAGTGGATCTCCGACCTCTGGCGGCCGCACCTTTCGGTCACCCATTCGAACGTAAACGCCGTCGTCGTCCTCGCCGATCGTGTCACTCATCTTGCTTACGGCGTGATTGTCGAAGCGCGCCGGGCAGCGGCCCTCGCGGACGGCGCACCAGAGCGCGCCTTCGGGGCCTTGGCAGAGCGAGGTCGGGTCGAGCGGCTCGCGGAGGTCGCCCGAGAGGAGCAGACCGATGCCCTCGGGCCCCAGCTCCACGTCTTTCACGAAATAGGCAGGACCTTCGATCTCGACGTAAGCCCAGTTGATCGCGTTGCTGAGACAGAAGCGCCCGTCTTCGGCGCGGTCGACCCAGCCGTCGAAGGAGCGGGCCAGGATCGGATGGCTGATCTCGTCGGCACCGTTGAACCAGCGTCCGCGAGCGTCACGGCGGATCTCGGTCTCTCGGCTGCGTCCTTTGACAAACTGCGCTGGGTCCATGGCCTCCCTGAGACTACACTGACGCTCGATGGCGAAAAAGAGCCGAAAGCTCGTGGTCGTATCGAACCGCGGCCCCTATCGGCACGAAGCCACTCGGGGCCGTGAACGCTGGGTTCGCGCCGCAGGGGGCCTGGTGGCTGCGCTCGACCCGGTCTTGCAGAAGCGCGGCGGAGTCTGGGTGAGCGCCAAACCCGCCAAAGACTTCGACTCGGTCACCGTTCCGGCGCCCCATCTGAGCTACGACTTGGCCCACATTGCGGTCAAGCGTGGCGACCAGCGGGGCTTCTACGAAGGCGTGTCCAACGCGGTCCTCTGGCCGCTGCTTCACGGCTTCGAGCCCACGATACAAGTCGGCGAGGCGCCCTGGTCGAGCTACGTGGGCGCGAACAAAGCGTTCGCCGAAACCACGATTTCGACCAGCCGGCCG